>NZ_JBEZKW010000009.1:0-158365 GCF_040651795.1 Streptomyces sp. NPDC048361 | reverse complement strand
TACGGCGGCGCGTACATCGTCATGGACTCGCAGTCCATCGGAGCCGACCTGACATACGCGTGGCCCACCAACGAGATCGCGGTGATGGGTGCGGAGGGCGCCGCCAACGTCATCTTCCGCCGGGAGATAGCCAGTTCGGACAACCCCGAGGCGGTACGCGCGGAGAAGATCGCGGCGTACAAGTCTGAGCTGATGCACCCGTACTACGCCGCCGAGCGCGGCCTCGTGGACGACGTGATCGATCCGGCCGAGACGAGGGCGGTGCTGTCCTCGGCGCTGGCGATGCTCCGCACGAAACACGCCGACCTGCCGTCCCGCAAGCATGGCAACCCCCCGCAGTAGTGAGGAGCGAGAGTGCCGAACGTGTCGTCTGAACCGCTGTTCCGCGTAGTGCGGGGCGCCCCGACCGAGGCGGAACTGGCCGCCCTGGCCGTGGTCCTCCTCTCCTTGACCGGGGAGGCTCCCGCGGCCCTGGCCCCCGTCATCCCCCTGGCGGCCTGGCGCCGCCACCCGTACCAGCCCCCAGTGAGCTGGCGCAAAGCGGCGTAGCCCCGCCGCGGGCCCCCGGGCGTATCGGCTCCACACCGGCTTCCTGGGGCTCCACCCCGGCCCAGTGGGCCCGCCCCGGCTCTTCGGGGTTGGTTGGCCCGAGCTCCCTGGGGCTCCGCCCCAGACCCCGTTCGCGCCCGAAGGGCGATCGTCCTCGAACTCCCCCAAGGCCTCAAGGGCCAGGGAGGACCCCCATGACGGGCTGAAGATGTGCGTGCCGGCCGGCACCAAGTAGTCAGGGGCGCGGGGAACTGCGCGGGAGGGGGGCACGGCCCGCAGCCGAAGACGCACAGGGAGCTGGGCGCAGCCCAGGCCTGAAGGGGCGCGGGGAACTGCGCGGGAGGCGGGCACGGCCCGCACCCGAAGAACAGCAGGTGGGGGGCCGGGGGGCTGGGCGAAGCCCAGGGTTACAGGGGGGCGGGGAACTTCGCGAGAAGCGGGCACGGCCCGCACCCGAAGACACACAGGGAACTGGGCGCAGCCCAGGCCTGAAGGGGCGCGGGGAACTGCGCGACCAGCCACCCATGGCCCGCACCCGAAAACGGCGGACGGCTGGGCGAAGCCCAGGCTCGAAGGGGCGCGGGGCTCGAAGGGGCGCGGGGCTCGAAGGGGCGCGGGGAACTGCGCGACCAGCCACCCATGGCCCGCACCCGAAAACGGCGGACGGCTGGGCGAAGCCCAGGCTCGAACGGGCGCGGGGCTCGAAGGGGCGCGGGGAACTGCGCGAGCGAGCCCCACCGGCTCCCACCCGGAGGGCGGGCCAGGGGGCGAGCCCCCAGGGAAGGGCGGCGGGGCGGAGCCCCGGCGTGGTTGGGGTGGCGGGGCGGGCCCGCCACCACCTCCGGGTGGCGGGGCGGAGCCCCGGCGTGGTCAGCGGAGCCCCGGCGTGGTCAGGGGAGCGGGGCTACCGCCCGGCGCGAGCCGCCCGCGCAATGGCGACAACCGCCTTCTCAAGGGCGTACTCGGGATCATCCCCCCCGCCCTTCACCCCCGCATCCGCCTCAGCCACGGCCCGCAGGGCCAAGGAAACCCCCTCCGGCGTCCACCCACGCATCTGCTGCCGCACCCGGTCGATCTTCCAGGGCGGCATCCCCAACTCCCGCGCCAGATCGGCCGGCCGGCCCCCCCGCGCGGAGGACAACTTCCCGATCGCCCGCACCCCCTGCGCGAGCGCACTGGTGATCAGCACCGGCGCGACCCCCGTCGAAAGCGACCACCGCAGCGCCTCCAGCGCCTCCGCGGCCCGCCCCTCCACCGCCCGGTCGGCGACGTTGAAGCTGGAAGCCTCCGCCCGGCCCGTGTAGTAGCGCCCGACGACCTCCTCGTCGATCGTCCCCTCCACGTCCGCGCACAGCTGCGACACCGCGGAAGCCAGCTCGCGCAGATCGCTGCCGATGGAGTCGACCAGCGCCTGACACGCCTCCGGCGTGGCCGAACGCCCCAGCGCCCGGAACTCCTGCCGTACGAAGGTGAGCCGCTCGGCCGGTTTCGTCGTCTTGGGGCACGCCACTTCCCGCGCCCCCACCTTGCGGGCCGCGTCGAGCAGCCCCTTGCCCTTGGCGCCGCCCGCGTGCAGGAGCACCAAGGTGATCTCTTCTGCGGGCGAGTCGAGGTACGCCTTCACGTCCTTGATCGTGTCCGCTGACAGATCGTGCGCGTTGCGTACGACCACGACCTTGCGCTCGGCGAAAAGCGACGGGCTGGTCAGCTCGGCAAGCGTGCCGGGCTGTACCTGGTCCGAGGTCAGGTCCCGCACATCGGTGTCGGAGTCGGCGGCCCGGGCGGCCACCACCACCTGCTGTACGGCACGGTCGAGCAGCAGGTCCTCCTGGCCCACGGCGAGCGTGACGGGGGCGAGCGGATCGTCGGTGGAATTCTTCCTGGTGGCCATCGCCGTCCAGCATCCCACGCCCCACTGACAGTCACGGGACGCACCGGGGACGGGGCGGTCTGGCGGGCCGGGGGCGGACTGGGGACGGACTGGGGACGGGCCAGCGAAGGGCGAGGGGACGGACCGGCCAATGACGGGGGACGGAGTGGGGGACGGGCCAGCGAAGGGCGAGGGGACCAGGATCGGCCCGGGGACGGTCCGGGGGGCGGGCCGGGGTGAGCCGGGGCAGGCCGAGCACAGGACCGGGGCAGGCCCGTGATGAGCCCGGAGCGGACCGGGGTGAGCCGGGGGCAGGCCCGGGGCGGGCCCGATTCGTACAGCAGAATGGCCAGGTGAACGATGTGACCCGACACGTACTGGTGCTCCCCGACCGCGACGCCGCCGAGGACGTGGCCACCGAGCTGACCGACCTGTTCGGCCTCGCCGAGGAGCCCCAGCTCGTACGCGACGCCCTGGCCGGCGAGGACGACGCCGAGGACGCCCAGTGGCTCGTCGTCGTGGAGGACCCGGACGCCCGCCTGGACCCGAAGGCCCTGGACACCCTGGTCGCGGACCACGACGGCTGGCTGGAATCCCCCTGACCCCAGCCGCCCCTCTCTCGGGCCGGACCGGGCCGGGCCGGGCCAGGTCAGTGGGCTGGTCGGCCCTGGCCCCGGCCCCCGCTCTCGGGCCGGCCGGGTAGGGCAGGCCGGGGGTCAGCCCTCCTTCGGCACGACCTGGATGTCGAGGTCGATCGAGATCGACGACCCGATCGCCGCGATCCCCCGGGCCAGCATGGTCTGCCAGGTGAGCGTGAAGTCCTCGCGATGCAGCTCGGTGGTGGCCCGGCAGGCGCCCCTGGTCTCACCGCCGAGCCCGGTCCCCAGCCCCAGGTACTGCGTGTCGAGCGTCACCGTGCGGCTTACACCGTGCAGCGTCAGCCCGCCGATGATCGCCCAACGGCTGCCGCCCCGGTGCACGAAGCGGTCGCTGTAGAACTCCATCGTCGGATAGCTCCCCACGTCCAGGAAGTCGCCCGACCGCAGGTGGTCGTCGCGCATCTGGACGCCCGTGTCGATGGAAGCGGTGTCGATGATGACGTGCATCGCCGACCCCTCCATGCGCTCCCCGATCCGGATCGCCCCGGCGAACGTGTTGAACCGCCCGTGGATCCTCGCCAGTCCGATGTGGCTCGCGGTGAATCCGATCTGGGAGTGCGTCGGGTCGAGCTCCCACTCGCCGGGCTCCGGCAGCGCCACCGGGGCGGCGACCTGGAGCATGATGTCGCCGAGCGCGGCGAGCCCGCTCGCGGTGACGGTGGCGTTGCCGTGGAAGGGCGTGTATCCGTCGGCCGTGACGGCCAGCCGGTACTCGCCCGCCGGCACCGTGGTGACCACCGTGCCGAACGGGTCCGTCTCCCCGCCGACGACCCGGCGCCCCGAGGCGTCGCTGACCACGAACTCGGCCCGCTGTACGGGCTCGTTGACCGGATCGAGCACCCGGCAGCTGAGCACGCCCGCGGTCGACGGGACGGACAGGCCTGCCAGCGGCCCGGTACGAAGCGGAGAACTGGCCGAGCCCTTGCCGAACCAGCGGCTGAACACTGTGCACGCACCCCCGTGCGAAGAAGTATCTGCCGGGCCGCGCCGGGCCAGGCATCCTCGTCCGCCCTCGCCGCAGCAGGTCCCCGGCCCCTTGACGAAGACGCATTCGATCACTGTTGTGCCGTTCGAGGCAAACGCGACGCCTGGCCACAGTTGAGGCACCTGTCACCAGAGGCCCGAATTGACCATTCCGCTTATCCGGCTCCGACGCCGGTTCCGGCGCCGATGCCGGCGCCGCTGACGCCCTTCCTCCTATCCGGTCTCATGGATCGCGGCCGCGGCGCACCGCTGCACCCTCCGTCGCGTCATGTCCCCGGGGCACGGCCCGCAGTTCGTCGCCCTCCCCGGTGACCGCGATCGCCCCGTCCGTGTCGGTGCGCAGGACCGCCGCGCCCCAAGCCCGCAGCACGGCGATCGTGCCGGGCGCGGGGTGCCCGTACCGGTTGCCGAGTCCGACTGAGATGAGCGCCAGCCTCGGACGCACCACTCGCAGCAGGTCCAGGTCTTGATGTGCCGAACCATGGTGGGCGACCTTCAGGACATCCACACGTCCCAGGGTCGCGTTCTGCCGCAACAGCCCTCGCTGGGAAGGAGGTTCGAGGTCGCCGGGCAGCAGCAGGCTCAGCCCGGTGGCGGTGTGCACGAGCAGGGTGACGCTTGCGTCGTTCGGCCCGTCCGGCACCGGCCCCGGCTCCGGCGGCGGCCACAGCACCTCCCACGAAAGGGCGCCCAGCGCACGCCGTTCCCCGTACGCGGCGGTGGTCACGGCCACCCCGTGCTCCGCCGCCGTACGCCGCACGAACGCCGCTTGGTCGGGCGGCTCCGCGAAGCCCGTCGTCTCGATGGCCGCGACCGACCGCCCCCGCAACACTCCGGCGAGACCCCCCACGTGGTCCGCGTGAAAGTGAGTGAGCAGGAGCAAGGGGATCCGGGTGACGCCGAGTTCGTGCAGGCACCGGTCGATGGGCAGGGCTTCGGGCCCGGTGTCGATCACCACGGCGGACCCGGTCCCGGTCGCCAGCACCGTGGCATCGCCCTGCCCGACGTCACACATCGCGTACGCCCATCCCGGCGGCGGCCAGCCGGTGACGATCCTGGTGAGCGGGGCGGGCCGCACCACCGCGAGCAGCAGTACGAGGGCGAGTGCGGCGGACACCCAGGGGTACCGGGGGAGCCTCCGCGCCACGAGCACGAGCGCCGCGGTGAGGAGCGCCAGCAGCGCACCCCCGAGCCAGCCGTCCGGCCACCCCCACTCGGCCCCCGGTAAGGCCGCTCCGGTCCGGGCCACCGACGCGATCCATCTGGTGGGCCAACTCGCGCTCCAGGCACAGAACTCGGCGACCGGCATCGCGACCGGCGCGGCCGCCAGTGCGGCGAATCCCGCCACCGTCGCCAGCGCCACCGCCGGCTCGGCGAGCAGGTTGCAGGGCACCGCGACCAGGCTGATCCGTGCCGCGAAGACAGCCACCACCGGCGCGCACACGGCCTGCGCCGCCGCTGCCGCGGCCAGCACCTCGGCGAGCCGGGCGGGCACCCCGCGCCGGCGCAACGCCAGGCTCCACCCCGGCGCGATGGTGAGCAGTGCCCCGGTGGCGAGGACCGAGAGCAGGAACCCGTAACTGCGGGCCAGTTCGGGCGCGTACAACGCCAGGAGCAGGACGACGGCGGCAAGCGCCGGGATCAGCGATCGGCGCCGGCCCGTGCCGATGGCCAGCAGGGCGACCAGGCCGCACGCGGCGGCACGCAGCACACTCGGCTCCGGTCGGCACACCACGACGAAGGCGAGCGTGAGAGCCCCGCCCAGCACGGCGGTCATCCGCAGGGAGAGTCCGAACCATGGCGCCAGGCCGCCCCGCTCGGCCAGCAGTGCCCTCCCCGGTGGTCCGATCAACAGGGCAAGGATGATCATCAAGTTGCTGCCCGACACCGCCATGAGATGGGTGAGGTCGGTCGCCCGGAAGGCGGTGCGCAGCTCGGGCGTGACCCCGGACGTGTCGCCGACGACCAGGCCGGGCAGTAGCGCCCGCGCGTCCGGCGCGAGCCCCTTGGCCGCCGCGCGCAGACCCAAGCGCAGCTCACCGGCCAGTCGCTGCACGGCAGTTGGTGCACCCGTGACGTGCGGTGGCCCGTTCGGCGCCTTGAGTACGGCGGCGATCTTGCCGTCGCCGGGCGCGAGCCGCGCGGTCACCCGCACCCGGGTGGAAGGCAACAGCCCCCGCCAGCCGGCGGGTGCCAGAACGAGGACCGGTGTACGGACGCGCCGCACTCCCCCGTCCGCCCCGAAGACGCGCTCGACTTCCGCGTCCACCGCTACCGAGGCATCGCCCCAGCCGACGGCCCGGGTCGGTCTCGGGTCGGTGCTGACCACCAACTCCACGGTGGCCTGCCGGAACTCTCGTGCCAGGCCGGGCAAGGGCCCCCTGCGCGCCTCCTCGGCATGCAGCCCACCAACCATGATCCCAACCGCGGCGCAGGTCAGCACCCCCGCGACCGTCCCCCGATACCTCCAGCCCCTCTCACCCCGCTCGACTTCGTCTACCTCCTCTTCCGCAGTCCGTCGTCGCCGCAGCCGACGTCGAACGGATGGCCCGACCAGTGCCCCTGCTACAGCGAGGCACAGCACGACCCCCCAACCCGCCCCGGTCGCCGAGGCGTTCACGGCGGCGGCCGTACCACCCCAGGCACCGAGGGCCGGGCCCACCAGGCGGAGGTCAGCCGGTCCTTCCCGGTACGGGTTGGCCACACCCAGCCGGTGGCCCGACTCGGCGTGCACCTGGAGGCGGTTCACAGCCGCACCAGGGCTTGCAGATCATTGAACTTCCCCTCGCCGATCCCCTTCACCTCACGCAGTTCGTCGACCGAGCGGAACCCGCCGTGCTGAGCCCGGTAGTCGACGATGTGCCGGGCGAGCACGGGCCCAACTCCGGGCAGGGTGTCCAACTGTTCCACCGAGGCGGAGTTGAGGCTGACCGGACCACTGGCACCTCCCGGACCACTCGCACCTCCCAGTCCGCTCGGTCCGCTCCCCGCGCCGCCGCTCGAATTTCCTCCCCCGCCCGGCACGGCAGGAGCCCCGCCCGCCACACCGGCCAGCACCTGTTCACCGTCCATGAGCAGCCTCGCGCGATTGAGCCCGGTCAGATCCGTCCCGTTGCGCACGCCTCCCGCGGCGGTCAACGCGTCGGCGACCCTCGATCCGGCGGGCAGCCGGTAGACCCCGGGCCGCTGCACCTTTCCACCGACGTCCACCACCAGCACACCGGCCGGCGAGGGCGTCGCATTCGCCACCGGTCGGGGCGCCGCCGCAGTGCCCGTCCTGGTGTCGGCCCCTCCTCCCGCCCCGCGTTCCGAGCCGCTGCCCGCGCTTCTCATCCCGGGCACGGGCGACGGCGGACCGTCGACCCGGTTCGGGGCGCGTACGGACTGGGGGCGCCCGGCCCAGAAGTGCTGCACCGCGAAGCCGGCCGTGACGAAGAGGACCACGCACAGCGCGGCCAGACTGCGCGGCGCGAGGCCGAGCCTGGACTGCGCCCACACCGGCAGCCGCTCACGCACCCCGGCCCAGGCGCGTTCCCACACCCCCGAGGCGGCCACCGGCGGGGGCGGCGTGGACCGCCCCAAGGTGTGGGCGATCGGGACCACCGGGTCATACGGCGGGGCCGCCGCGCCCGAGGGTGAGGGTGATGGGTCATGCGGCAGGACAGCCGCGCCCGCGGGCGATGGGTCGTGCGCCTGGGCCACCATGCCCGGAGGTGGCGGGTCATGCGGCGCCGCCGCCGTGTCCGCGGGCGACGGGTCATGCGACTGAGCCACCACGCCCGGAGGCGGTGGGGCATGCGGTGCGGCCGCCGTGTCTGGAGGTGGCGGGTCGTGCGGCGGCGCCGCCGTGCCCGGAGGTGGTGGCCGGAAGAGCGCGTCCGCGCGCTTGCGTGCGGTCAGTGCCGCGACCGGGGCTGTGGTGGCGCGGCCGCGGCGGCCGTGACTCGGTCGGCTTCGGCCGTCGGAGCCGGGGGCCCGGCCGGGTCCGCTCGTGGCGGTGCGTGGTGATCGGATTGCCATGCCACGAAACGTTAGACACCCCGGCACGAACCCGCTGAGCACGTCCAATTCCGGTGGACAACCCACCAGTTGTGGATAACTCGGTCACTCGCCCGAGGGAGCCGAGGGAAGCCGCAGCCCCACGTCGAACCGGCTCAGCGCGGTGACACGATGGCGCCGAGCAGCCCCGGCCCCGTGTGCGCGCCGATTACCGCTCCGACCTCGCTTGTGTACAGGTCGACGAGGCCGGGCACGCGCGCCCGCAACCGGTCGGCGAGGGCGGCCGCGCGGTCGGGCGCGGCGAGATGGTGCACCGCGATGTCGACCGGACTGCTTCCCGCGCGGTCGGCGACGATCTCCTCCAGCCGTGCGATGGCCTTGGAGGCGGTGCGTACCTTCTCCAGCATCTCGATCCGGCCGTCGTCGAGCTGGAGCAGCGGCTTGACGGCCAGGGCCGAGCCGAGCAGGGCCTGCGCGGCGCCGATGCGGCCGCCGCGCCGCAGATAGTCGAGGGTGTCGACGTAGAAGAACGCGGAGGTCGCGCCGGCCCGCTTCTCGGCCGCGGCCACCGCGTCGTCCAGGGTGCCGCCCGCTTCGACGACCTGGGCCGCGGCCAGCGCACAGAAGCCGAGGGCCATCGCGACCATGCCGGTGTCGACCACGCGTACCGGCACGGGGGCATCCTTGGCGGCGAGCACGGCGGCGTCGTAGGTGCCCGAGAACTCGGCCGAGAGGTGCAGCGAGACGATTCCGGCCGCACCCGCTTCCGCGATCTTGCCGTAGGTGTCGGCGAACATCGCGGGGCTGGGCCGGGATGTGGTGACGGGGCGTCGTTTCTGCAGGGCGAGCGCGAGCGAGCGGGCCGAGATCTCCGTGCCCTCTTCCAGCGCCTGGTCCCCCAGGACGACGGTCAGCGGCACGGCGGTGATGCTGTGCCGCTCCATCGTCTGTGGCGGCAGGTAGGCCGTTGAATCGGTGACGATCGCGACATGGCGGGACATGAGCGGGAGGTTACCCGCCGAGGGCGTCGCGTGGCAGTCCGGCCTGGTGGAATGATCAGTTCGGGTCGGTGGTGACGGCCCAGTTTCCCTGGCCCGGGGCGGCTCGGGCCAGTGGCGCCGGCTCAGCTCGTGGCTTCGGGGCGGGGTGCCTTCTGCCATGGATACGTCACCTGCGGCTGGGCTGCGCCTATCGCGTGCGGTGTAGCGGCCGGGGGTTCCTCACGGGTCCGCGCGCCGTGTCGCGTATCGGCGGGCGCGCTGTCCTGGGCGGGAGCGTGGTTGGCCGAAAGGTCGCCCCAGGACGCGGATCCGTCGGCCGTGGGCGCCTTGACCGACCAGTCCCGCAAGGCCCCCGACTCCATTTCGATCTGTTCGCTGAGCGAGGCGAGCTCGTCGTCGGCGAACTGACGGGCCCGGTCGCGGGCGGCCCAGCGCAGCGAGTCGGCGGAGCGTGTGATGCGCTCGGTGCGCTCGCGGAGCTCCGGCATGCGGTCGGCGATCCTGCGCTTGTCCGGCTCCCGCTCAAGGCGCCTGAGCTCGTCGTCCAGTTCGTGGCCGAGTCCGCTGAGCCGCTCGAACAGGGCGAGGGACTCCTTCAGGGACGCGTCCTCGGCCAGGCCCGCCTGCAAGGCCTCCTGGGTGGAGCGCATCGAGGTGCGCAGCGAGAGCCGCAACTGGGCGAGCTGGCCCGCGACCCCGGGCTGCCCCACGCTCTTGGCGCGCAGGGTGGTGTCCTCGACGGTCCTGCGGGCCTGCGTGACCGTGCGCTCCACGCCTCGCTTGGCGGCGCCGGCCACCTTGACCGTCACGTACACGCCGAGCCCCACGAAGGCGACGAACAGCAGTGCCAGGATCAGGATCGCGGCTTCCATGAACGTCCCCTCGGTCGGTGTCGTCCCCTCCACCGTAAACGGAACGGGCAGGCCGCGGGTTCCCGCGGAACCCCCAACCTGCCCGTAGGGGGAAGCCCCCAGTGCCGTTTCGGACCTTACGCGGGCACGATGTTCACCAGCTTCGGCGCCCGCACGATGACCTTGCGGATGCCCGCTCCGGCCAGCGCCGCGACGACGGCTTCGTCGGCCAGGGCCAGCTTCTCCAGCTCGTCGTCGGAGATGGTCGGCGCCACCTCCAGGCGCGCCTTGACCTTGCCCTTGATCTGCACGACGCAGGTCACGGCCTCGTCCACGACGTAGGCGGGGTCGGCGACGGGGAAGTCGCGGTGCACCACGGAGCCGGTGTGGCCCAGCTTGCGCCACAGCTCCTCGGCGATGTGCGGGGCCAGCGGTGCGATGAGCAGGACCAGCCGTTCGGCGACGGAGCGGGACAGCGGGCCGCCCGTCTTGGTCAGGTGGTTGTTCAGCTCGGTGATCTTGGCGATCGCGGTGTTGAAGCGCAGCCCCGTCAGGTCGCCGCCGGCGCCGTCGATCGCCTTGTGCAGGGCGCGCAGGGTCGCCTCGTCGGGCTCGGTGTCGGTGACGGTGACCTCGCCGGTCGCCTCGTCGACGATGTTGCGCCACAGGCGCTGCAGCAGCCGGTACTGGCCGACCACCGCGCGGGTGTCCCAGGGACGCGAGACGTCCAGGGGGCCCATCGCCATCTCGTACAGGCGCAGGGTGTCGGCGCCGTACTCGGTGCAGATCTCGTCCGGAGTGACGGCATTCTTCAGGGACTTGCCCATCTTGCCGAGCTCGCGCTTGACGGGCTCGCCCTCGAAGAAGAACTTGCCCTCGCGCTCCTCGACCTCGGTGGCCGGCACCGGGAAGCCGCGGCTGTCCCGGTAGACGTACGCCTGGATCATGCCCTGGTTGTACAGCTTGTGGAACGGCTCGGCCGAGGAGATGTGACCCAGATCGAACAGGACCTTGGACCAGAAGCGGGCGTACAGCAGGTGCAGTACGGCGTGCTCGGCGCCGCCGACGTACAGGTCGACGCCGCCGGTCGGCATCCCCTCGCGGGGGCCCATCCAGTACTGCTCGATGGCCGGGTCGACCAGCTTGTCGCTGTTGTGCGGGTCCAGGTAGCGCAGCTCGTACCAGCAGGAACCGGCCCAGTTTGGCATGGTGTTGGTCTCGCGGCGGTACTTCTTGACGCCGTCGCCCAGGTCGAGTTCGACGTTGACCCAGTCCTCGTTGCGGGACAGCGGGGTCTCCGGCGAGGTGTCGGCGTCGTCGGGCTCGAAGGTGCGCGGCGAGTAGTCGTCGACCTCCGGCAGTTCCAGCGGCAGCATCGACTCGGGCAGCGCGTGGGCGACGCCGTCCTCGTCGTAGACGATCGGGAAGGGCTCCCCCCAGTAGCGCTGGCGGCTGAACAGCCAGTCGCGCAGCCGGAAGTTGACGGTGCCCTCGCCGATGCCGCGCTCGGTCAGCCAGTCGGTCATCCTCGCCTTGGCCTCGACGACGCCCAGGCCGTCCACCGAGATCTCGTCGTTGGCGGAGTTGACCAGCTTGGCCTCATAGGAGGCGAACGCCTCGTCCCACGTCGAGGCGTCGGTGCCGCGGTCGTCGTCGGGCTGCACGACGCAGCGCATGGGCAGCTCGAAGGCGCGCGCGAAGGCGAAGTCACGGGTGTCGTGCGCCGGTACGGCCATGATCGCGCCGGTGCCGTAGCCCATCAGTACGTAGTCGGCGATGAAGACGGGAACCTTTTCGCCGCTGACGGGGTTGGTGGCGAACGCGCCGGTGAAGACGCCGGTCTTCTCCTTGGCGTCGGCCTGGCGCTCGACGTCCGACTTGGCGGCGGCGAACGCGCGGTACTTGGCGACGGCCTCGGCCGGGGTGGCGTGCCCGCCGGTCCACACGTCGTGGGTGGACTCGGGCCAGGCGGCCGGGACGATGGTGTCGACCAGCTCGTGCTCGGGCGCCAGCACCATGTAGGTGGCGCCGAACAGGGTGTCCTGGCGGGTGGTGAAGACGGTGATGGCTTCGGTGTCGGTGACCTTGAAGTCGACGCGGGCGCCTTCGGAGCGGCCGATCCAGTTGCGCTGCTGCAGCTTGATCGCATCGGGCCAGTCCAGGCCGTCCAGGTCGTCCAGGAGGCGGTCGGCGTAGGCGGTGATGCGCATGTTCCACTGGCGCAGCTTGGCCTTGAAGACGGGGAAGTTGCCGCGCTCGGAGCGCCCGTCGGCAGTGACCTCCTCGTTGGCCAGGACGGTGCCGAGGCCCGGACACCAGTTGACGGGGGCGTCGGAGGCGTACGCCAGGCGGTACTGGCCCAGGATCTCGGCGCGCTCGACGGCGCTCAGCGCCGCCCACGCACGGCCGCCGGGCACCTCACGGCTGCCGTCCTCGAACGCGGCGACCAGCTCGGCGATCGGGCGGGCCTTCTTCGCGTCGGTGTCGTACCAGGAGTTGAAGATCTGCAGGAAGATCCACTGGGTCCACTTGTAGTACTCGGGGTCGATCGTCGCGAAGGAGCGGCGCTTGTCGTGCCCCAGGCCCAGCCGGCGCAGCTGCGCCTTCATGTTCTCCATGTTGGACTCGGTGGAGATCCGCGGGTGCGTGCCGGTCTGCACGGCGTACTGCTCGGCGGGCAGGCCGAAGGCGTCGAAGCCCAGCGTGTGCAGCACGTTGTGGCCGGTCATGCGCTGGTGGCGGGCGTAGACGTCGGTGGCGATGTAGCCCAGCGGGTGGCCGACGTGCAGGCCCGCGCCCGAGGGGTAGGGGAACATGTCCATGATGAACTTCTTGGGACGAGCGGCGACCTCGGGGTCACCGGCGAGGTCGCCCGTCGGGTTCGGCGCCGCGTAGGTGCCGTCGGCGTCCCAGAAGTCCTGCCAGCGTGCCTCGATGTCGGCGGCCATGGCCGCCGTGTAGCGGTGCGGCGCGGCCGTCTCTGCGGCGGCAGCGGTGTTCGTCTCGCTCATGTCCTCAAAGCTCCATCGATCGTCTCTGCCGGCGGTTACGAGCGTTCGCTCATCGATCCGTCATCGAATCGCCAAACGAAAAAACCCCTCGCACAGGAGGGGGCGCCGCGCCGAGTCCGACCGAATCTGTTCATCGGTCGGGAGTGTTCAGCGCGGCTCGCTAAGCAGAAGGCGTACGGCACGCATGGCGTCAGGGTACCGCAGCGCTCACAGGCGTCGCACGGAGTACCCGTGGGGGGTGTGGGGGGCGGCGCCCTGGGGGGCGCGTGAGGCGTACCCGCGGGGGGTGTCGGGGGCGCGTCCACAAGGGGCCGAGGCGAGGTTACTCCGCGTACCCCCCTCTTCTGGGGCAACCGCCCAAACCCCGTACCGGCCGGTATGGGGCGACCTAGCATGCCGCCACGGGACCGCTTTGCCGAACCATTCGGAGTCGCCCCACCATGAAACCTCGCCATCCGCTCACCCCGCACCGTCTTCGTCAGAACCCCGCACGGGACCGTCCGGCCCGCAAGGGCGGGCTCTCGGCAGCCGCACTCGGCGTCGTCGCCCTGCTCATACCGCCTCTGGCGCTTCTCTCGTCCGACGGCCTGCGGGCCGCTCTGGACTTCACCGCCGGTGTCCTCTCGCTGGTCTCGCTGACCGCCTCCGTAGCCTGGGGCCTACTCGCCACCGACCGATTGCTCCTCACCCCGCGTGACCGCCTCATGGCGCAGGCCGTCCACCGCGCCACCGCGATCGCCTCGATCGGCTTTCTCCTTCTGCACGTCACCGTCAAGATCGCGCTCGGCCATGTCGGACTCCTGGGCGCCGTGGTCCCGTTCGGGCTCGGCGTCAGCGGTGCGTCCGGGCTGATCGGTTTCGGGTCGCTCGCCGCGGTCCTGATGGTCCTGACCGCCGTCACGGGCGCGATGCGCAGCGCCTTCGCCACACCGAGCCGCACCGCGGGACGCTGGCGCGCGGTCCATATGCTCGCCTATCCCACCTGGTGCTTCGCGTTGGTGCACGGCCTGTACGCGGGGCGCCCTCCGGCCACCTGGGTGGTCACCATGTACGGCCTGAGCCTGGTCGGCGTGGCCGGCGCGCTGGCCGTACGCGCGCTGCCCCGCCCGGTGAAGCGCCGCATCTCCGCCCGGTTCGCCCCGCTGCGCCAGAGCCGGGAGAACGAGCCCGCCGAACCGGCCGCTGGGATCATCCCTCCGCGGCCCGTAACGCCGCCCTCTTATGAGGCGGAGCCCACGCAGTCCTTGCGCGTGGGCCCCCACCCTCACGAAGCCCTCGCCGGGGCGCGGCAGTTCGAGGAGACGTACGCCTTCTACGAGCCCCCGCACGAGGCGCCGCCCCGCTACCGCCCCACCACCCGGCCGCCCCGCCTCGATGCGGGCCCCGGCATCTCGGCCGCCTACCGCGCGGTCTCGCTCGCGTCCCCGCCCGTCCCGTCGGCTCCCCCGGCCGCACCGCCCACCGCGCGCTGGCCCGCGCCCTCGCCGCGCCCTCCCGAGCCGCTGCACGCCCCCGCGCCGGCCACGCCCTACCAGCCGCCGGCCGCCGGCGAGCCCTGGCACTCCCCGCCGGGCTCCGTCGCCGGAGAACGCCCGTGACGGAGCCCGCGACAGCAGGAGTACGACCATGAACAGCCCCCTCCCCGATGTTCCCGAGGTCCGCGTCGTGGGCCTGCCCCATCTGACCGCAGGGTTCGATCTCGTCGAGCGCCTCGCGCTGCCGATGCACCTCAAGGTGCACGGTGCGCTGGAGCCGATCAACGGCGAGCGTCTGGCCCAACTCGCCGACGACGTCGCCCTCAACGGACGCGGCGGCGCGGGCTTCCCCTTCGGCCGCAAACTGCGCGCGGTCGCCTCCGCCGCGATCCGGCGCGGGATACGCCCGGTCGTCGTCGTCAACGCGAGCGAGGGCGAGCCCGCCTGCCGCAAGGACACGGTCCTGGTGTGCCGGGCCCCCCATCTCGTCCTGGACGGTGCCCTGCTGGCCGCCGAGGCGCTCGGCGCCCGCACGCTGGTGGTGGCGGTCACCCGCGACTCCACCGAGGCGTCCGTGCGCGCCGCCCTCGACGAGCGCGGCCTCACCGACAAGCGGAGCTCCCCGCTGCGCGCCCGCGTCGTGCGCACCCCCGAGCGCATGGTGTCCGGCGAGGCGTCCGCGGTGATCCGGGCGGTGGACGGCGGGCCCGCCCTGCCGCCGGGCCGGCGCGAGCGGGCCGCCGAGTCCGGTGTCGGCGGCGCCCCGACGCTGCTCTCCAACGCCGAGACGTTCGCCCAGCTCGCGGTGGCCGCGCGGCTCGGCCCGCGCCGCTTCGGCAACACCGGTGATTCCAATGAGCCCGGCACGGTCCTGCTGACGCTGTCCGGCGCGGTCGCCCGCCCGATGGTGGTCGAGGCCCCCACCGGGGTGCCGCTGCGGTACGTCCTGCAGCTGGCCGGGGCGCCGTCGCTGCCGCAGGGCGTCCTGACCGGCGGCTACCACGGCAGCTGGCTGAACGCGGTGGCCGCCCATGACGCGGCCCTCTCGCGCGCCTCCCTGTCGGCGCTCGGCGGCGCCCTGGGCGCGGGGGCCATCCTGCCGATCGGAGCGGGAACTTGTGCGCTGGGTGAGGCATTGAGGGTCGCCAGATGGCTTGCCGCCGAAACGGCCGGACAGTGCGGGCCGTGCCGGCTCGGGCTGCCCGCCGCCGCGGCCGGGCTCGCCGATGTCATGGGTGGCGGCGGCCCGGCCGCCCTTGAGGCGCTGCGCGAGGTGACGGGGGCGGTGAAGGGCCGCGGGGCCTGCAAGCATCCGGACGGCTCGGCCCGGTTCCTCGCCTCGACCCTGGCGGCGTTCACGGACGATCTCGCGGCCCACGTCCTGGGCGGGGGCTGTGGGCGTCCGACCATGGGCGTGCTACCGCTGCCCGCGCCCGGCTACCAGGACGAGGGCGTGCCGAGCGGCGAGAAGGTCGTCGTGGACTGGACCCTGTGCGAGGGCCACGGGCTCTGCGCGGACATCGTGCCGGAGCTGATCCGGCTGGGCCCCGACGGCTACCCCCTGGTCGCGGACGCCGCCGTGCCGGCCCATCTGCGGGGGAGCGCACAGCGGGCCGTACGCCGTTGTCCCGCGCTCGCGCTACGGATCGAGCGGACGGCTCCGGCCGCGCTCCCCCAGGTCGGCCGCAAGGCCCTGGGCAGCGGCCGGAGTTGACCGTTTGTGATCGTTACGGGGTCCTGGAGGGACGTGTTCGTTCCAGGACCCCTCGGGGCACCCACCACACGGAAACGAGCACAACAAGAAGACGGGCCATCCGATTCGGATGGCCCGTCTTCTTCACTGTGGAGCTAAGGAGAATTGAACTCCTGACCTCCTGCATGCCATGCAGGCGCTCTACCAACTGAGCTATAGCCCCTTGTTCTGGCGTCGCCCGGTTTCCCCCGGCGACATCGAGAACATTACACGGTCACCCCGGTGCTTCACCAAATCGGTTTCCGTTCTGTACGAAGAAGGGCGGTAACGTCCACCTTCGTGACCGTGAAGGTACTCGCGCACACCGCCGCCCGCTTCCCCTCCGCCCGCCGCCTCCCGCTCCTCGCCACCGCTGTCTGCCTACTCTCCTTCGCGGCTTTCTGGGCCGCCCAGCGGACCGCCGGTGTCTCGATGATCGACTTGCTGGTCTACCGGGCCGAGGGCCAGACCGTACGGGCCGGCGGTGACCTGTACGCGATGCGGGCGACCCCCGCGCGGCTGCCCACCACCTACCCGCCGTTCGCGGCGCTGCTGTTCACCCCGCTCACCCTGGCCGGCGTCGCTCAGCTGCGGGCCCTCGCCACCGTCGTCAACCTGGGGCTGCTGCTCGCCCTCGTCCATCTGTCGCTGCGGCTCGCGTCCCCCGCGGGGCCGAGGCGACCGCCCGGAGCCGCCCTGTGGATCGCCGCGCTCGCCGTGTGGTGCGAGCCGGTGTGGACGACGCTGCGCTACGGCCAGATCAACCTGCTGCTCGCCGTGGCGGTGCTCTGGGACCTCACCCGCCCGCCGGGCCACCGCTGGGCGGGCACCGGCATCGGCCTCGCGGCGGCGCTGAAGCTCACGCCCGCCCTGTTCGGCCTGCACCTGCTGCTCACCGCCGTCACCCGAACGAGGAGCGGCGCGGGGAACTTTCCGCTTGCCGTCGCCCTCAGGGCAGCCGCCGTGTTCTGCGCCGCCACGGCGACGGCCGCCGTGGTGCTGCCGCACGACTCGCTGCGTTTCTGGACCTCCATGGTGTTCGAGGCGGGTCGCGTCGGTCACGCCGAGGACACCGCCAACCAGTCGCTGCGCGGGGTGCTCGCCCGGCTGCTGCACACCGGCGACCCGGGGCCGTGGTGGACAGTGTCCGCGGCCGTCACGGTCGCCCTGGGCCTCTCGGTCGCGGTCCGCGCCGAGCTGCGCGGTGAGCGGGCGTGGGCCGCGACGTCCTGCGCCGTCACGGGGCTGCTCGTGAGCCCGGTCTCCTGGTCGCACCACTGGGTGTGGTGCGTCCCGGTGGTGGTGCTGCTGGCCGCCGGGCGATCGCGCTGGGCGCTGGTGGGGGCCGTGTTCTGTTCGTACGCGCTGTGGTGGGTCCCGCACGGCACGAGCCGGCCCGAACTCGCCCAGGGCGGCGGGCAGATGGCGCTCTCGGCGCTCTATCCGCTGGCGGGGGCGGGCTTTCTGGTCCTTGCGGCGCTCAGGCCGTGGCGAAGGAGTAGAAGCGTTTCAATGTGCAGTGCGCCTCAAGGAGCCGGCCATAGATCGGCTCCCCTTCGAGTTCCCGATACGTCTCGATCGGGTCGCCCTTTATGATCAGCGCCCGCGCGCACTCCTCACACCAGTACTGATAGTCGGTGTTGACCGGATCCATGTCCCTGACGATGGGCGTACCGCTGCCGCACCAGTCGCATTTCCGCCTGTGTGCACCCATGTTCAGCTCCAGCTGTGGCCGCAGGCCGTGCACACGTAGGACACTCCGCCGTTGTCGCCGAGCATCTGGGCGACATGGGAGGAGCCGCAGGAGGGGCAGTTCAGGCGGGCGCCGGGCGCCGACGCGGTCGGGCCGCCGGGCGGTTCCGGGAATTCTTCGCGACTCGCGGGCATCGCGCACTCCCTCCCGTTCGGTCCGTCGTCCCCCTCCGGCCGTCCCGATTCTGCCATGTCCTCGCAAGAGGGTCAGTGCTGTCGGGATACGAGACCGGCCAGGCCGCCACGGCCGGTCCGTGCCGGCACGAAGTCCTCACCATCCAGGCACACCGGGACAACAAGAAGATCCCGCCCCACGAGGGGACGGGATCCGATTGTGGAGCTAAGGAGAATTGAACTCCTGACCTCCTGCATGCCATGCAGGCGCTCTACCAACTGAGCTATAGCCCCGCTGTTCGCTTTGTTTCCGCCTCTTCGGCGGTCCCGCGCTGCGAACAAGAAGAACTCTAGCCTGTGATCTGCCGGAAAGTGAAATCCGGCCCTCACCGCCCCTGAGCAGCGGTTAGTCGTCGTCTCCGAGGACCGGCTCGGGCAACGTGCCGGCGTTGTGCTCCAGTAGGCGCCAGCCGCGCGCGCCCTCCCCGAGAACGGACCAGCAGCAGTTGGTGAGCCCGCCAAGGCCCTCCCAGTGGTGCGCCTCAAGACCGAGCAGACGGCCGATGGTGGTGCGGATGGTGCCGCCGTGGCTGACGATGACGAGGGTGCCGCCGTCGGGCAGCTTGTCGGCATGGCGCAGCACGACCGGGGCGGCGCGGTCGGCGACCTCGGTCTCCAGCTCGCCACCGCCCCGGCGCACCGGCTCGCCGCGCTTCCACGCCGCGTACTGCTCGCCGTACCGGGCGACGATCTCCTCGTGTGTGAGGCCCTGCCAGGCGCCCGCGTACGTCTCCCGCAGGGCCGTGTCGTGCTCGACGGGCAGCCCGGTGACGGCCGCGAGCTCGGCGGCGGTGGCGGCGGCCCGCTGCAGGTCGGAGGCGACGATCGCGTCCGGCTTCAGGGCGGCCAGCAGGCGCGCGGCCCGGTGCGCCTGGCCGACCCCGGTCTCGGTCAGCTCGATGTCCGTGGAGCCCTGGAAGCGGCGCTCCAGGTTCCACGCCGTCTGGCCGTGCCGCCACAGGACCAGCTTGCGGCCGCGGCCGTTCGTGGTGGTGCCGTTCAGCTCAGCTCACCGTCCGTTTCGTCGGCGCCGGTCAGCTCGGCGTGCTCGGCCGCCTTGCCCCGGGTCTTCATGGCGTCGTCCGGGAGGGGCAGCTCGGGGCAGTCCTTCCAGAGGCGCTCGAGGGCGTAGAAGACACGCTCCTCGCTGTGCTGGACGTGTACGACGATGTCGACGTAGTCGAGCAGGATCCAGCGGGCGTCGCGGTCGCCCTCGCGGCGCACCGGCTTGGCGCCGAGCTCCTTGTTGAGCCGCTCTTCGATCTCGTCGACGATCGACTTGACCTGGCGGTCGTTGGGCGCGGAGGCGAGCAGGAAGGCGTCGGTGATCGACAGCACATCACTGACGTCGTAGGCGATGATGTCGTGCGCGAGCCGGTCGGCGGCCGCCTGAGCGGCGGCGGTGATGAGCTCGATGGAACGGTCCGTGGCGGTCACAAGCAGGCTTTCGTCGGCGGTCAGATCCGATCAGATCGAAATCCAGGATCTCACGGACCGCCGACAGCCCCGAAAGGATGACCTCCGGATCCTCACTTCGGCACCTTGTAGTCCTTGCCGATGACGACCGACACATCGGCGTTGGCGGCGGCGTCGCCCTGCTTGACCGCGCTGTCCGGCAGGCCCAGCGTCTTGGCGACCTCGACGGCGTTCTCCCTCTTCGCCGCGTCGCCGTACAGGACCTGCGAGGCGGCCTGGGTCCCGGTGTTTCCGGCGTCGACGAAGGCATAGCCCCCGTTGACGAGAGTGATCTGCGCGGATTGGGCCGCCTTGGCGTTGCCACTGGCGTTCTTGACACCGACCCGTACGGCGGAACCCTGGTCGGAGCCCCCTCCGAGCTTGCCGCCGAGGACGTCCTTGACCACGCTGTCGGTGGCCTGCTGACTCAGCGTGCCGTCGGGCTGCACCGGGAGCACCGCCGTCTTGTACGCGCCGACCTTGGCGTGCTCGGCGAGCTTGGCGAGGGAGGCGCCGAGGTCGCTCTCGGGCAGCGAGGGGTCCAGGATCTGGGCGAGCGTCTGGACGGTGACGGTGGCCGCCTTCGGATCGTCGGAGATCTTGCGGAGCACGCCGTACATGACCGCGCCGAACCGCTGGAGCTGCTTGGCCTCCGCCTCGCCGGGACCGCGGTAGGTGGCGTAGGCGACGGCCAAGGGGCCGGTGAGCGTCTGGTCCTCGCCTTTCTTCACCACCGGGTCGCCGCCCTTCTTGGCGGCGGGAACGTCCGTGTCCGTGGTGAGGTCGATGTTGCCGACGAGGTCGACGAGGTTCTCCAGGTACGGGGTGTCCAGGCGCCAGGTACCCGTGATCTTGGCGCCCAGGAGGTTGGAGAGCGACTCGCGGGTGCCCTGCGAGCCGTCCGCGTCGACCGACTTGCCCAGGGTGGTGCGGTTGCCGTCGTCGTCGGTGACGGCGAGCGAGTTGGGCAGCAGCACGGTGGTGCCCTGCTTGGTCGTCGCGTTGTTGACGAGAAGCGCCGTGGAGGTGCCGCCCGCCTTGGTGTTGTGCAGATGGACCACGATCACGTCGCGCTTCTGGGCGCCGGCCGTGGTGGCGCCCGCCTTGGCGTCCGTGGAGGACGACAGGCCCGGCAGCTTGCCGGCGAACCAGAGGTAGCCGACACCGCCGGCCACCACGAGGGCGAGCGCCACGACGAGCGCGACGACGCGGTTGCGGCCGCGGCGTTTGGCCTCCTCCCGGCGCTCACTGCGGCTCTCGGTGAACTTCAGCCAGTCGATGACGTCTTCGGAGTCCTCGTCGGGCTCCTCGATGAAGGAGAACTGCTCGGTGCGGTAGTCGCGTTCGCCCTTCTCGGCGCCTTCGTCCCGTCGCTGCTGGGGCACGACGGGCGCGGGGTGCGGCTCGGGCGCGGGCCCCGATGCGGTCGGCTCCTGCGGGGCGGAGGGCTGGTGCGCGGTGCCGTAGTCCTGGCCGTAGCCGTCGCCGGTCGCGTACCCCTGCTGCGGGAACTGCTGGGCCGCTCCGGGGAACTCCTGTGGCTGCTGCGGCTGTTGCTGCGCGTAGGGGTCGTACGTCGACTGCTGCGGAACGTATGCCTGGTCATAGCCGTACCCCTGTTGCTGCTGGGGCTCCTGGGGTTCGGCGTAGGGGTCGTACGCCTGCTGCTGCGGCTGGACCTGCTGGTACACCGGCCGGCCGTACTCGTCGTACCCGACCAACTGCACCTGGGGCGCCTGCGGGTCGTACTGGCGGTCGTTCACCGGTGGCCTTCTCTCACTCGCCGACGTACAGGCGCTACAGCTGGTCTCACTCGCCGCGGTACAGCTGGCGCTTGTCGATGTAGCGGACCACACCGTCCGGAACCAGATACCAGACCGGTTCGCCCTGCGCGACCCTTCCGCGGCACCCCGTCGAGGAAATCGCCAGGGCCGGTACCTCGATCAGCGAGACCCCGCCCTCGGGCAGCCCGTCGTCCGTCAGCACATGGCCGGGTCGGGTCACGCCGATGAAGTGGGCGAGCGAGAACAGTTCCTCGGCGTCGCGCCACGTGAGGATCTGGGCCAGCGCGTCGGCGCCGGTGATGAAGAACAGGTCCGCGTCGGTGTTGGCCTCGCGCAGGTCCCGCAGGGTGTCGATGGTGTACGTCGCCCCGCCGCGGTCGATGTCGATGCGGCTGACCGAGAACTGCGGATTGGAGGCGGTGGCGATGACCGTCATCAGATAGCGGTCCTCGGCCGGGGACACCAGCTTGTGGCTCTTCTGCCAGGGCTGCCCCGTCGGCACGAAGACGACCTCGTCCAGATGGAACTGCGAGGCCACCTCACTGGCGGCCACGAGGTGTCCGTGGTGGATCGGATCGAACGTTCCGCCCATCACACCGATGCGTCGCTTCACCGGACCGGTAGGCACTTCCTGCTCTCCCATGCGTGCAGAGCCTACTGGCCCGGCTTACGGCCCCGGATCAGCGGTCGCGGTTGAAGCGGGTGGTGATCCAGAGCAGCAGGAGCAGGGCGAACAGCGCACCGCCGCCCGTCAACCAGGGCTGCAGGCTGTTGTGGTTGCCACCGTGCTCGGCGCCTTCGGCGAGCGAGACCAGGTTGGCGGCGGTGCTGTGGAGGCTCATCTTCGGCAGGACCTATCCGGGAGTCGGGGCGGAGACTTCGCCCACATCGTATGCGGGCGGTCCGGGCACGCTCACGCCGACTCAGTCGTTGTTGTCTTTGGTGTCGTCGGAGTCGCCGTCCGAGCGGTATCCGCGCAGCAGGAACCAGGCCAGCAGGGCCGCTCCGACCATGGAGGAGAGCAGCAGGATCCGCAGCAGGGCACCGGGGCCCTGGCCGGACGCGGCGGCGAGAGCGGTGACGACGTCCGGCATGGCGTCGGGCATGACAGGTCTCCTCGAAGTTATCCACAGGCCCCCGGGCCACGGTATCGCCACCGCCTAGTGTGGATGTCGTCAGGGGGGCGAGCAGACACTCGAACGACAGGGGGCACCCATGAGCAAGGACATCAACGACAACGTGCCGAGCAGGCAGCGGCGCAGGTTCCCCGGGATCTCCTCCCGGGCCTATGAGCATCCCGCGGACCGCTCGGCGCTGGTCGCGCTGCGCAAGCTGTCCGGCTTCGACACCGTTTTCAAGGCGCTGAGCGGTCTGCTGCCCGAACGGAGCCTGAGACTGCTGTTCCTCTCGGACTCGGTGCGGGTGAGCGACGCCCAGTTCGCGCACCTCAACTCCATGCTGCGGGACGCCTGTTACATCCTGGACCTGGAGAAGGTCCCCCCGATGTACGTCACGCAGAACCCGCAGCCCAACGCGATGTGTATCGGTCTCGACGAGCCCATCATCGTGGTGACGACGGGCCTGGTGGAGCTGCTCGACGAGGAGGAGATGCGCGCGGTCGTCGGGCACGAGGTCGGCCACGCCCTCTCCGGCCACGCCGTCTACCGCACGGTTCTGCTCTTCCTCACCAGCCTCGCCCTGAAGGTCGCCTGGATCCCGCTGGGCAACGTCGCGATCATGGCGATCGTGACTGCGCTGCGCGAGTGGTTCCGCAAGTCGGAGCTGTCCGCGGACCGGGCCGGCCTGCTGGTGGGCCAGGATCTGCGGGCCTCGATGCGGGGGCTGATGAAGATAGCGGGCGGCAACCACCTGCACGAGATGAACGTGGACGCGTTCCTGGAGCAGGCCGAGGAGTACGAGTCCGAGGGCGATCTGCGCGACTCCGTGCTGAAGATCCTCAATGTGCTGCCCCGCTCCCACCCCTTCACCACGGTGCGCGCCGCCGAGCTCAAGAAGTGGGCGGAGACCCGGGAACACCAGCGGATCATGGACGGCCATTACCCGCGCCGTGACGAGGACAAGGACACCTCGGTGGGCGACTCGTTCCGCGAGTCCGCGGCCTTCTACGCCGACTCGGTCAAGAGCAGCAAGGACCCGCTGATGAAGCTGGTCGGAGACATCGCGGGCGGCACGGCCGACCTGGGCGGCAAGCTGCGCGACAGGTTCACGGGCGGGGGTGCGCGCCCCTCGGACAAGGCGTCCGGCCCGGGCGCGGCTGGCTCGGACACGGCAGGTCCGGACACGGCAGGCCCAGGCGCGGCGGGGCCCGGCACGGCGGGGCCGGACGACAAGCCGGGGCAGAACGGTCCCGGGGAGGGCTGAACACAGGGAGCTGTACGGGCGGTTGGACGGGGGTGAGGGTGACGGGTAGGGCGGGAAGCCGAGCGGGGCGCCGGAGGCAGCCGTCGAGCCGGAGGCAGCCGCCGAAGCGGAGGCAGCCGTCGAGCCGGAGGCAGCCGCCGAAGCGGAGTCAGCCGTCGAGCCGGAGGCAGCCGTCGAGGCGGAGTCAGCCGGCCGGTGATGAGGGCTGGGCTCCGGTGGCCAGGGTGGCGCAGAGGCCCTCGGGGGCGGGGCCGGTCGCGTAGGGGTCGGTGGCCACCGGGCCCTGTGCGCTCGCCCGCTCCCCCGCGAGGAGCGGCCGCAGCTGCCCGGCCACATCGGCCGAGCACGCCTGCGGCCCGGCCTCCACGACGCTGGCCTGCACCTCCGCGCGGTCCAGTCGCAGATCCTCGCTGTCGAGCCGGAAGTGGACCTCGCGGCGGACCATGAACAGGGAGGCGTCCTTCGCGTGCGGCCCGTCGCCGGCCGGGCGCAGGGCGTACACGAAGACGTAGTCGGTGCTGACGTCGAGCGCGTCGGAGCCGACCTCCGAGTACGTCATCGCGCCCTGGACGCGGATGTGGGGGTCGGCCAGGGCCACCTTGGCGGGGTCGAAGCGCACCAGCCAGCCGGTCGCCGCGTGCCTGCCGTCGTCGGCCGGGGCGGCCATGCTCTGGTCGAACTGGCCCATCAGATCGGGGTCGAGCAGTACCCGGATCTGGCGGACCGTGCCGCCGGCCAGGACGGCGGGGTCGAGGGAGGACTTGATCAAGTAGTCCTTGGCGATGGCGAGGGCGTCCATGACCTGCGCCTCGGAGAAGTGGGCGGTCTTGGTGGCCGGGGGAAGGCTGATTCCGGCGCCGCCGGTGGTGTAGGCGGCGGCCGGGCTGTGGGCGAAGAGCTGCTCGGCGTCGCCCCCGGGCACCGGGCCCTGCGGCGCGAGCGGCACCACGGTCAGCCGTGTCGCGTCGGGATGGCTGGTGGCGGGGGGCACGTAGGGGTGGCGTACGCCCATGTAGATGGCGGTGCTGAAGGCGATCAGGAGTAGCAGCACCAGGGCGATGGCGGGTTTGGAGGATGCTCTGAGCGACCAGCCGGGCCGGGAGCGTACGGCCTGCGCGTGATCGCGCATGCGCTCCTGGGCGGAGAGTTCCTGGAGGCGGGCAGCACGGACGAACGATTCGTCGAAGACGACGGACCGATACTCGTCGTCACCTCCGCCGGGGAGGCCCTCAGGTATCCCCTCGGGTGGCACTCCACGCCCTGCCATACCTTCAGGGTAGGTCTGCCGGGGGGAAGGTAAACGCGCTGGTGCGCGACAAGTTCCGACGAGTTCAGGCGCGATGGTTCAGATGCTGCTCAGGGGGCGGGCGGTGCGCCGGAAGCCGCCGGGGCCGGGGCGGCGGCCGAGGCGGGCGCGGCGGCCGCGGGCGGCAGGGGCAGACCGCCGGCGCCGGGGACGGGGGCGCTGCCGGGGAGCGGCGTCGCGGAGGTGCCCGGGGCCACGGCGGTGCCGGGTCCCGCTGCGTTGGTGGGGTTGTCCACGTTGCTGGTGGCCGGCGGCGGGGCCTTGTCCTCATGGTCGGAGGAAGCGCCACGGTAGACGGCGGAGAAGGCGAGGGCGACCATGCCGATCCCCATGATCACGGCCATCAGCCAGGCGATGGGCCGGTGCCAGCGGGCGCTGCCGCGGTACGGGCGCAGGACGCCGCCGAAACGGCCGTAGGGGCCAGCTTCGGCGCCGCCGGAAAGGCCGGGGCCGCCGAGGTCGTCCGCGTCACGGCCGGGGCGGTAGGCGCCGTAGCCGTCGTCGTAGGGATCGTCGTCGGGGGCTCCGCCGCCGGCCCGGGCGCGGGCCGCCTCCGCGTCGGCGCGGGCCTGCGCCGCGGCGAGCAGACGCTCGACGGCCGTGGGTTCGTGGATGGCGGCGGCGCGCACGAAGTCCTCGTCGAACACCACGGAGGCGAACTCATCGTCCGCGCCCCCGCGGTCGTCGTCGGGCTCCCAGCCGTCCGGGAACGGCCCGCCCCCTGCGTCGTCCGGCACCCGTTCAGGGTAGCCCCGCCCGGTCGCTTTGGGCAGACGGTGGCCGAACTCGGCCGTCACAGGGGCGAGTTGCCGTCACCTACCGGACATGGCCGTCGCCCGTCACGATGTACTTCGTCGAGGTCAGCTCGGGCAGCCCCATGGGACCGCGGGCGTGCAGCTTCTGCGTCGAGATGCCGATCTCGGCGCCGAATCCGAACTGGCCGCCGTCGGTGAAGCGGGTCGAGGCGTTGACGGCGACCGTCGTGGAGTCCACCAGCTGGGTGAAGCGCCGGGCCGCGGCCTGCGAGGTGGTGACGATGGCCTCGGTGTGGCCCGAGGTCCACTGCCGGATGTGGGCGACGGCCGCATCGAGGGAGTCGACGACGGCGGCGGCGATGTCGTACGAGAGGTACTCGGTCTCCCAGTCCTCGGCCGTGGCCGCCACGACGGTGGCCTTGGAGCCGTCCGCGTAGGCCTGTACGCGCTCGTCGGCGTGGACGGTGACGCCGGCGTCGGCGAGCGCGTCGAGGGCGCGCGGCAGGAAGGCATCCGCGATGTCCCGGTGGACGAGGAGGGTCTCGGCGGAGTTGCAGACCGAGGGGCGCTGGGCCTTGGAGTTGATCAGGATCTCGACGGCCATGTCGAGGTCGGCCGCCGCGTCGACGTAGACGTGGCAGTTGCCGGTGCCGGTCTCGATGACGGGGACGGTGGACTGCTCGACCACGGTGCGGATCAGGGAGGCGCCGCCGCGCGGGATGAGGACGTCGACCAGGCCCCGGGCGCGCATCAACTCCGTTACGGAGTCGCGGGATTCGCCGGGCACGAGCTGGACCGCGTCGGCGGGCAGGCCCGCGCCGTCGACGGCGTCGCGCACGACGTCGACGAGCGCGGTGTTGGAGGCGTACGCGGAGGACGAGCCGCGCAGCAGGACCGCGTTGCCGGACTTGAGGCAGAGGGCCGCGGCGTCCACGGTCACGTTGGGCCGGGCCTCGTAGATGATGCCGACGACGCCGAGCGGGACCCGGACCTGGCGCAGGTCGATGCCGTTGGGCAGGGTCGAGCCGCGGACGACCTCGCCGATGGGATCGGGCAGGGCCGCCACGTCGCGTACGTCACCGGCGATGGCGGCGATCCGCTCGGGCGTCAGGGTGAGCCGGTCGATGACGGTCTCGCTGGTGCCGGCCTCGCGGGCCTTGGCGACGTCGGCCGCGTTGGCCTCGACGATCTCGGCGGTCCGCGCTTCGAGGGCGTCCGCGATGGCGAGCAGCGCCTCGTCCTTGACCGCGCGCGGAAGTGGCGCGATCTCGGCGGCCGCGGTGCGCGCCCGGCGGGCGGTCCGCGTGACCGGGGACGTGGTGTCGGACGAGGAGGCCGGGGAGGGCGAGGTGTGCGAAGCCATGTCCGCAGGGTAATGCGCGCCGGCCGGGCGTTTCGCCCCGGTTCCACTTCCCGAGACGGGGAGGGGGTGCCGGCGGCGCGGATGCCGGGCGGGGCAGATGCCGGGCAGGGCGGCGGCCAGGCCGGGCGGATGCCAGGCAGGGCGGCGGTCGGCCTAGGCGGGCGGACAGCAGCCGGGCCGGGCCACGAGGGCTGGGCCAAGGGGGCCGGGCGGCGCGCATGCCGGGCGGGGCGGCGGCCGGGCCGGGCCGGGCCGCTAGAGCCGCGCCGGACCCGGGCGGCGCGGCAACCGGGCCCGGCACTGTCCCTGTCCCTGTCCCTGTCCCCGTCCCTGTCCAGAACCAGGGCAATGCGAAGGACCGGGTCACGTGCAGCGTGGAAGCCGGGTCAGAAGGGGTGGACGCCGACCGGGGCGGCCGGTGGGGGGCCGTAGCCCTCGGCAAGCCGCTGGTGGTAGGTGCCGCGGTCGATGACCTCCAGGCCGACGATCTCCCAGGCCGGGAGCCTCGCGGTGGAGCGGTGCTCGCCCCACAGGCGCAGGGCGACGGCGGCCGCGTCGTGCAGGTCGCGGGCCTCTTCCCAGTAGCGGATCTCGGCGTGGTCGCCCGCGTAACGGCTGGTCAGCAGGAACGGGTGGTCGTGCGCGAGCTGTTCGAGGCCGCGGCGGACCTCCGTCAGCGGCGCCTCGGCTCCCGAGACGCTGAGCGTGATGTGCCACAGCCTGGGGGTGTCCCCGGGCTCGTCGGGCACTGTTCCGCGTTCGGCGTCGGCCCCCGTCCCCACGCTGGTCAGGGTCCGCTCAGCCGTCGTCCCTCGGGGCGCCGCCCCCGGGCGCGCTCGTCTCACCGGCGGCCTCCTGTGCTGCTGTGTGCGATGCGGTGCGGTACTGCGCGGATCGCCGGTCCGTGCGTACCGCCGCTTCAAAGTTGACCAGCCCGAGGCCGGGCGCGGGGCGGTTTTCCTGAAGGTGTCTGTCCTGAGGCTGGACTTTCAGCCGTTTCAGGGGTGCAGGACAACCAGATCGTCCCTGTGTACGACTTCGCGCTCGTAGCCGGGGCCGAGCTCGCGCGCGAGGTCGTGGGTGGAACGGCCGAGCAGTTGGGGGATCTCCTTGGCGTCGAAGGTGACGAGGCCACGGGCGACGGCCCGGCCCGTGAGGTCGCGCAGTTCGACGGGGTCGCCGGCGGCGAACTCGCCCTCGACGGCGGCGATTCCGGCGGGGAGCAGCGATTTGTGGCCCTCGACGACGGCCCGTACGGCTCCGTCGTCGAGGACGAGGGCGCCCTGCGGGGTGGAGGCGTGGGCCAGCCACAGGAGCCGGTCGGCCGAGCGGCGTCCGGTGTGGTGGAAGAGGGTGCCGGTGGCGCGCCCGGCCAGCGCGTCGGCTGCCTGGCTCGCGGAGGTGAGGACGACGGGGATGCCCGCGGCGGCGGCGATACGGGCGGCCTCGACCTTGGTGACCATGCCGCCGGTGCCGACACCCGCCTTGCCCGCGCTGCCGATCTGGACGTGGGCGATGTCCTCGGGTCCGTGCACTTCGTCTATGCGCGAGGTGCCGGGCTTCGACGGGTCGCCGTCGTAGAGGCCGTCGACGTCGGAGAGGAGGACGAGCAGGTCGGCGCGGACCAGATGGGCGACGAGGGCGGCGAGGCGGTCGTTGTCGCCGAAGCGGATCTCGTCGGTGGCGACCGTGTCGTTCTCGTTGACGACGGGGAGCGCGCCCATGGCCAGGAGCTGGTCGAGGGTGCGGTAGGCGTTGCGGTAGTGCGCGCGGCGGCTGGTGTCGTCGGTGGTGAGTAGGACCTGCCCGACGCGTACGCCGTAGCGGGCGAAGGAGGCCGTGTAACGGGCGACGAGGAGGCCCTGGCCGACGCTGGCGGCGGCCTGTTGGCGGGCGAGGTCCTTGGGGCGGCGGCGCAGGCCGAGTGGGGCGAGGCCGGCCGCGATGGCGCCGGACGAGACGAGGACGATGTCCTTCTCGCCGCCGCCGCGCGCCTTGGCGAGCACGTCGACGAGGGCGTCGACCCGGTCCGCGTCGAGCCCGCCGGACGCGGTGGTGAGTGAGGACGACCCGATCTTGACTACGATGCGGCGGGCCTGTGCCACCTGCTGCCTTGCCACTGTCACACGGTGAAATCTATGCCAGGACGACGGGGCGGCGCTTGGAAGTCCCAACCGGCGGACAGCCTCAACGGGACCGGACGGAGAGTCATTAAGATCGAAAAAGTGTGAAAAGTGGGGAATCTGTGGACCGGTGGGGTGGCGAAGCCCACACGGCCCTACCGTGCGGCTTTGCGCCGATGAGGCAAATTTCGGGTCGGAAGTGAAACCTCCGGCGCCGCTACCCCCTCCCTTCTGATGACTGATCGAACAACTCCATGGCGGGCTCCCGGGGGATGTCGGGGCGCATGGATGCAACAAGGAGCGTGCCCGATGCCGTCGTCACCACCTCGCCGACGTCTGCTGCAGGTCGCCGGGGGCGGCCTCGTGGCGGCGCCTCTCGCGTACGGCGGATGGCAGTGGCTCGCGCCACGCGGCAGCTCCGGGGACTCGGCCTCCTCCACCGGCACCACGACCGGGAAGCCCGCGTCCGACTCGGCCGATCAGGCGTATCTGCATGTGATCGCCCACGCCGACGACAGCATCTACTTCATGAACCCGGATCTGGAGCAGTCGATACGCAGTGGCTCCCTTTCGGTGACGGTGTGCATGACCAGCGGCGAGTCGGACGGACGCAACGCGCCCGGCAAGTCCCCGCAGTTCAAGACGATGCGCACCGACCGGCCGGGGTTCGCGCGGGCCAGGATAAACGGACTGCGCGCCGCCAACGCCCTGATGGCGACGGGTGACGACAACAGCCCGTGGACGGTGGAGCCGGTGGAGCTGATCCCCGGGTTCCGCTCCGAGCTGCACTACCTCCAGGCCGCGCCGCATGTGCAGCTGATCTACATGGGGCTGTGCGAGGCGCGCTATGTGAGCGTGCCGCGTCCGGTCAGCCTGCGGGGTCTGTGGCTGGGCGCCATCAAGGAGTTGCCCACGCTGCCGGGCACGGGCAGCACGGTGCGGATGCCGCGCGCCTACACACGCGACCAGATCATCGACGCCCTGGCGGCGACGATCGCGCGGGTCAATCCGACGGTGATACGGACCCTGGACCCGACGCCGATGCACGCGCCGCGCGAGACGGTAGCCATGATGAGCGCGCCGACGATACTGCGCGGTTTGAGCTATCTGGACCATCAGGACCACACGTCGTCGGCCCAGTTCATGCAGGCGGCCATGGAGCGTTACTGGGGCGGCGGCAAGGGCCGCGCCGCCTCCGTCTCCAACTACGTCGGCTACCCCACCAACTACACGCCGCCGTCCCTGGACGCGGCGACCACCCGGCGCAACTCCCAGCTCCTCAACGCCTACGGCTGGGCCGACCACCGCGACTGCGGCGACCCGGCGGGCTGCGGCGACCTCAAGGTGGGGCCCAACGGCCTCAAGGGTGGCGGCGCCGGCTGGGCGCGCGGCACCCGCACCCGCGCCCCGGGCACCTCGCGCTGGGTCGCGCCGCTGAAGGACGGCAGGCTCGCGGCGTTCACGGTGCTCAACGGCGCGGTGCGCTGCTGGGTCGAGCAGGCGGCGGGCAAGGGCCCCTGGGTGGGGCCGTTCGACGCGGTGGGCAGCGCGGGCGGGCCGCTCGATCCCCAGGTGGAGGTCGCACGCCATCCGGACGGAACGCTTCAGCTGTTCGCGGTGCGTACGGTGCTGCCCTTCCACGGGCAGAAGCACCACAAGGAGCTGGTCTGCGTCGCGCAGAGCGGTGTCGGCGCCGACGGGGTGCCCACGTTCGGCGCGTGGAGCTCGCTCGGTGCCCCGGACACGGCCGCCGAGAAGACGCTGGAGACGGGCTTCCCGGCGACCGCCGTCGGCCCGGACGGCACGGTGCACGTCGTGGCGCGGAACTGGGCGGGCGATGTCGCGCTGCGCAGCGGCCGCGGCGGCAAGGCGTGGAGCCCGTGGCGGCTCCTGGACCATCCGGAGGGCAAGCCGCCGCTGCACCCGCTGGTGGTGGAGGGGATCGACGCGCTGGTGGACCGTTCGGGCCGCCTCCATGTGGCGGCTCCCATCGCCAAAACGGTGCTGCACTGGATGTCCCCGGCCCCCGGTGATGTGCCCGTGCTGACGGAGCCGACGGGTCTGACGCCGTCGGGCAGCGCGGTGAGTCTGGCCGCGGACGGCAAGGACGGGGTCTGCGCGGTCTACCGCCAGGCCGGCACCGCGCAGGTGGCCGTCGCCTCCCTGGCCGGTCCGGACGGGCCGTGGAAGGTGGGGCGGCGGGCACCGGTGGGCGGCTACGGGCGGGTCGCGGTCACCCGGCTCACCGGGACCGGCACCCCCATGGTCCTGGCGGCCAGGGACGACCAGGGGCGGGTGGTCCCCTCCTCGCACGATTCGGCGAAGCCGGACGGCTGGGAGGCCCCGGGCATGCAGTTCGTGGGGATACCGGGCGTGACGCAGGACGCGGCGGGCCGGGGTGTGCTCGTGGTGCTCGGCACGGACGGCCAGCTGTACGCCGCCCGCCAGAGCAGGCCGGGCGCCGGGTTCGGCGAGTGGAGCGCGGCGGTGCGGGAGAGCGCGGGCAGCCGCGTATAGACCGGGCATCGCGTCAGGGCCCCCACACCGCGTGCAGGGCACCGCGTTACGGGCCACGCACCGCGTACGGGCCACGCACGCGCGGAAAGGGAAAGGGGCGGACACCACCGGTGTCCGCCCCTCCTCGTATGTCTGATGCCGTACGCCCGCTACTTCACCGGGATCTTCGGTTCCGCCGCCGCGGCCTCGTCGCTCTCCGGGTCGCGGGGCACCAGAATCCGACGGGACAGCACATAAGTGAACGGGATCGCGACGACCGCGGCGACCAGCGGGGCGATCGTCTTGTTCATGCCCACCCAGTGCACCAGCGCGAAGAGCCCGGCGCTCTGCACCACGAAGTTGGTGACGTTGGTGAGCGGGAAGAGCAGGAACTTCTTCCAGCTCGGCTTGGTGCGGTAGGTGAAGTACGTGTTCAGGAAGAACGAACCGACCATGCTCAGCAGGAAGGCGATGGTGTACGCGACGAAGTACGGCAGGTGCGCCAGGTGGAGCAGCGGCCAGTAAAAGGCGTAGAAGGTACAGGTGTTGACGCCGCCGACGAAGCCGAAGCGGATCAGCTGACCGAGCTGACTGGGCATCAGACCACCTTGTGCGTCTGCTCGTCGCGCAGCGGGGCGCGGTGCTGGACGCCCTCGGGCTTGCCCGGGAAGCCGTGCGCCTCCTTGACCAGGAAGTGCGGCCGGCGCTTGGTCTCGTAGTAGATGCGGCCGATGTACTCGCCGATCAGGCCCAGCATCATCATCTGCACGCCGCCGAGGCCCACGATGATCGCGACGAGGGTGACGTAACCCGGGGTGCTCACGCCGTAGGCGATGGCGGCGACGGTGATCCACAGGGCGTAGGCCGCGCCGACGCCGGCGAGGAGGACGCCCAGCCAGATCGCGAGGCGCAGCGGCCGGTTGTTGAAGGAGATCAGGCCGTCCATGCCGTAGTTCAGCAGCGAGCCGAACTTCCACTTGGTCTCGCCGGCCTCGCGCTGGGCGTTCTGGTAGTCGAAGGTGACGGTGTCGAAGCCGATCCAGGAGAACAGGCCCTTGGAGAAGCGGTTGTACTCGCCCAGCGAGAGCAGCGCGTCCACGGCGGGACGCGACAGCATGCGGAAGTCACCCACGCCGTCGGTGAGTTCGACGTCGACCCACCTGTTGACCGCGCGGTAGTAGATGCTGCTCAGCGCGGAGCGGACCTTCTTGTCGCCCTCGCGGGTGCGGCGGGCGATGATCTGGTCGTGGCCGAGCTGGTAGAGGTCGATCATCCGCCCGATCAGCTCCGGCGGGTGCTGGAGGTCGGCGTCCATGATGACCACGGCGTCGCCGGTGGCCTCGCGCAGGCCGGCGAGCATGCCGGCCTCCTTGCCGAAGTTGCGGCTGAAGGAGACGTAACGGGTGGCGTCGGGGTGCTTTTCGGCCAGGTCCCGCAGGTGGAGGAGCGTCTTGTCGCGGCTGCCGTCGTCGACGTAGCAGATCTCATACTCCACCCCGAGGGTGTCGAGCACGCTGCGGGTCTTGGCGTCGAACTGGTCAATGACCGCGTCTTCGTTGTAGCAGGGGACAACGACCGACAGCTTCATCATCAGCGCTTTCCGTGGGAAGAAGAGAGCAGGGAGGTACGGGACGACCGGGTGCGGATGACGCCGCCGACCCCCACGGCGAGCAGCACCAGCAGAGCAAGGCCGCTCGCCAGGAGTCCGGGCTTGAGCCCGGGGGTCTGGAACGAACACGAGACGTGGGAGCCGCCGGTGCCGAGATTCACGGCCATCAGCCCGCCCAGCGTACCGGGGGCCCGTGCGGCGCCGCCGTCGACCGAGCACTGCCAACCGGTGACGGCGGGCGTGGCGATGACGGCGGTGCCGGTGGTGCCCTTGCGGAAGGTGGCGGCGATCGAGTGTCCGCCCGCCGTCACCTTCACGGGGGCCGTGGCCTTGAGCTCCTGGACGGCGGCCTTGAGCTTCGCAGGGTTCAGGCACCCGACGGGGAACATCGGGATGTCCTGCGCCTTGTGCGTGCCCAGCGCGAGGGTGAACTTGCCCGAGGCCGGGACGGTGCCGAGCGGGAGCATGGTGTTGCTGGTCATGGTGGCGCGGCCGTGCTGGCCCTGGGTCACGCCGAACGCCTGGACGCTGCCCGCGTACCAGGGCGCGTACCAGTAGGCCTGACTGCCCGGAGTGCAACTGACGTTGAAAGACGTCCACTTGCCGCCCGTGAGGTTACCGGGCAGATGCAGCTCGCCGCCGGGGCGGGCGGTGGCCACCGGGCCGCCGGTGGGAACGAGGGCGGGCACGTCGTAGACGGTGGCCCCGAGCACCCGCTCCTGGCGGGCGAAGACGGAGGTGTCGTGGGCGCCGGCGTCGGTTGCGCCGCCCGGCCGCAGGGTGACCACGGGCGGCGCGGCCACGGAGCGCTGGACGAACCCGTCGGGGTTCTTGGCCCAGTCCAGATAGCTGCCGATGCCCATGATCGCGCGGCCGACGGGGTCGGTGAAGCTCAGCGTGTGCCGGCCCTGGATGTACCAGCCGGCGCCGAGGGACTGCAACGCCTCGGCGGTCTTCGCCGGGACGTAACTGCTGTAGTACGAGCCGCCCTCGCCGCCGAGCAGCATCGGGTCGTTGTTGGCGAACTCGTGCGGGCCGGGGTCGCTGCGCGTGGCGGGCCAGTCGTCGTGGGCCCCGACCGCGGCGCGGGCGGCGAGCGCGTGGGCGTCCAGGGTCCGCTTCGGCGCCCACCAGGCGCTGCTGTCGCGGATCGCGGTGACCGAGAAGACGGTGTAAGCGGTGGACAGGAACACGGTGCAGGCGAGGACGCCGGTCAGGGCGATGCGGGTCCTGCGGTCGCCGCGGTGGCGGTACAGGAGCACGAGCAGCGCCAGGACGAGCACCCCGCCGCCGATGGTGAGCAGCCAGGCCGCGCGCACCATGTAGATGCTGCGGGCGCCGAGCGCCACCACGACCGCGGTGACCAGGGCTCCGTACAGGAGCTCCTTGGGGCGCGGGCGGCGGGCCAGCGCCATCCAGGCGACGATCACGAGCATCGCGGTCAGCGCGATGGAGGCGCGGTAGGGGCTGCCGTTCGGCATGGCGAGGCCGTGCCAGAGCAGGATCGTCGGCGTCCAGATGTAGGAGAGCGCGACCAGGACGAGCAGGACGCACCAGGCGATCCGCTCCTTGCCCGGCACCCTGCGTACGAAGGGAAGGGTGAAGACGAGCAGCAGCGGCAGGATGCCGACGGAGACCTGCGGGGCGGGGGCGTGCAGGCCGCCGGGCAGCAGGTGCGCCAGATAGTCGGCGTATCCGGGCGGCCCCTCATAGGTGGCGTCGGGCGCGGGCTGCGAGAGCTTGCTGGCCTTGAGGCCGACGGTGAGGACGGGGGCGGCGAGGAGGATGCCGGTCGCGGTCATCGCGCCGGCGCGCAGCAGGGCGTACAGACGCTGTCGTGCGGGCGCGTCGTCGAGGAGCAGACGGACGGCGAAGACCAGGCCCATGCCGATGGTGGCCATGGCCGCGATGTAGAAGTTGCCGGCCCAGGAGGCGAAGACGAGGAGGGTGCCGAGGATCCAGTGGCGGCCGCGCAGACACCAGTCGGATGCGATGCCGAGGAGCGGGAAGGCGGCCATCCCCCACATCCACATGGGGTCGGAGAAGCCGTCGGAGATCATCCACGCGCTGACGGCGTAGCCGACCGAGAGCAGTCCGCGCAGCCAGGGCGAGCCCGGGCGCAGGCGGCCCAGCAGGATGGTCATGAGGAACGCGGCGAGGCCGGCGCTGAGCAGGGTGACCAGGAAGACCGGTATCTCGACCTGGTCGCGCGGGAAGAGGGCCACGAGCCAGGAGAAGGGGTTCATCAGATAGGTGAAGAAGTCCCCGAGGAAGGGGACGCCGAAGCCGCTGCTCCAGTTGAAGAACAGGTCTCCGGAGGTGTCCCCGCGCAGGAGGTCCCACAGGTGCGCGTGGAAGGGCACGAACTGGTTGCCCAGGTCGTTGACGGCGCGTGAGCGCGACCCGAAGGGGTAAGTGCCGTGGACGGCCATCGCCAGGCAGTAGGCGCCCATGGAGATCACGGCCGACAGGGTCGCGGCAGCCGTCTGCGCTCCGGGGAGCCTCGGGCGGGGCCGACTGGTCCGTTCGGTCGTCGCGGCCTGGTCCACGGGGGAGGTCTTCAGCACCGTGCCTTCTCGTTCACTCGTTCTGTGTCCGCTTCGCCCGCGATGACCGGCTTGATGGCCATGGACAGGGTCCAGGGAGAAGTATGACGTTCTCGACGGGCGTGCGCTGCTGCCACCACCAGTTCGGGAGATGGCTCATGGACCCCGTTGGTTGCCCGTTCTTCTTTCACGGTTGAGTAACGAAGCGTCGGGGCGACCGATGCGTCCGTCCCGGCCACGGGTCGGGCCCGCCCCGGGCGGGCTGCCGGGAGGGGGGATGGATACCGGGTAGCGTTGAACCGCATGCCATTAGCACAAAAAGGTTGAGGTGCCAATGCCTGACGTCTCCGTGATCGTCATCGTCTACAACGATGCCGATCGACTGCCGACGGCCGTCCAGTCTGCCCTGGACCAGACGTACAAGAGCGTCGAAGTCCTGATCGTCGACGACCGCAGCAAGGACCGCTCCTACGAGGTCGCCCAGGAGCTCCAGGCCGCCAACCCGGGGCGGGTGCGAGCGTTCCAGCTGCCGGAGAACAGCGGCGGCTGCGGCGCGCCCCGCAACTACGGCATCTCCCAGGCTCTTGGCACGTACGTCATATTCCTCGACAGCGACGACGTCCTGGAGGAGAACGCCTGCCGCAACATGGTCGGCGCGGCGGAGCGCACCGGCGCGGACCTCGTCTCGGGCCTGTGCGTGCGGGTCTTCGTGGACAGCCGGCACGGCAAGACCGTCGATTGGTACCCGTGGCTGTACGCGACGAGCCGCACTCTGGAGTCGATCACCGAGCTGCCCGACCTGCTGGTCTTCGACACCCTCTCCACCAACAAGTGCTACCGGCGCGAGTTCCTGCTCGAACAGAACCTGTCGTTCGCTGTGGGCATTCACTACGAGGACCTGCTGTTCTCCGCGCAGGCCTATGTCGCGGCCCGGCGGATCGCCCTGATCCCCAACCGCGTGTACTCGTGGAACGTCGTGGAGAACTCGACGGAGAAGTCGATCAGCAACCGGCGCCACGAGATCGCCAACTTCGTGCACCGCATGGAGATCCACCGGCGTATCGACGAGCTGCTGGAGGAGAAGGGCTACGAGGACCTCAAGTTCCGCAAGGACGTCAAGTTCCTCAAGCACGACCTCGTACTCCATCTGCGCGATCTTCCGCTCCTGGACACCCAGTACCGGCACGAGTTCGCCGAGCTGGCCAACAGCTATCTCGCGACGATCTCCCCGCTCGCGTCGGCGGAGGTCCAGCCCATCCAGGCGATCTGCGCCTACCTCCTGGGCAAGGAGGACTGGAAGAACCTGCTGCCGGCGGCCGACGCCCTCATCACGCCGGGGAAGCTGACCGTGCCCCTGGTGGAGCGGGACGGCCGCGTCTACTGGTGCGCCGAACACCTGGACGACCCGGACGGCGCGCGCATCCTCGACGTCACCGACGCGGGCCACCACATCCGTCCGCTGAACAAGCTCTCCCTCGGCAACCGCCTCTCCTCCTACACCGACGACGGCCGCGACAAGGTGTGGCTCAGCGGCTCGGTGGTCAACCCGCTGGGCCGCATCAAGCCCGGCGCGAGGCTGCGGGGCACCCTGGAGTTCCGGGCCCGCCGCACCAGCCTGCAGTCGTTCCGCTTCCCGGTGACGAAGCTGACCCACGCGGGCAGCACGCTGGAGTGGGAGGCGGAGGCCGACCTCGGCCGCAAGCTGCGCCCGCTCGGCATCATCGACGTCGTGTGGGACGTCCGGATGAACCTGGAGATCGACGGCGAGACGATCTCCACCCGGGTCTCGGCCGGCGGGATCGACGTCAACGCCGGTCACGCGCTGCGCGTCCGGCCCCGGCTGACCCGTCTGGTCTCCGACCGCATCGAGCCGGCGATCTCCAAGAAGGGCAATCTGTCCTACGTCCTGACCGCCTCGGGTGCCGCGACCGTGCGCACCCAGCGCCTGATCGAGGGGGCCGTGCGGAGCAGGGCCGCCGGGGTCGCCAAGAAGAGCCTGCGCACGGCCCGCCGGGTGAAGAAGGACCTCGGCTCGGGCGAGACCAAGGTCCGCGTCTACCACGAGGTGTTCGCCAAGCTGCCGATCCGCAAGGGTCTGGTGGTCTTCGAGAGCCACATGGGCAAGCAGTTCAGCGACAGCCCGAAGGCGATCTACGACGAGATGCGCCGCCAGGGCGTCGACTTCGAGGCCGTGTGGGCCTACGAGGGCGCGAAGCCCGCCGGCTTCCCCAAGGACGCCACCTTGGTCAGACGCTGGAGCTACCCCTATCTGCGGGCGCTGGCCCAGGCCGAGTTCTGGATCGACAACCAGGGTTTCCCCAAGACGCTCACCAAGCGGTCCGGCACGACGTACATCCAGACCTGGCACGGCAGCGCCCTGAAGCGGATGGGCTTCGACCTGCCGCAGATGAAGGTGCTCGCCCGTCCCGACCGTGAGCGCCTTCAGCAGGCCCTGGACCGCTTCGACCACTTCCTGGTCCGCTCCGAGCACGATGTGCGCACCCTGGCCCGGGCCTTCCGGCTGCGAGACGAGCGGCTGCTGCGCGTCGGCTACCCGCGCAACGACGCCCTCGTCAAGGCGCGCGAGCAGGAGCGCGAGAGCGGTGCGCGCGAGCGCGGCCCGCTCGCCGCCGAGTTGAGGATCGACCCGGCCAAAAGGGTCCTTCTGTACGCGCCGACGTTCCGCACCACGCCGAAGGGCGCCGTGCGCCGCTTCGAGCTGCCCTTCGACGTCGAGGCGTTCGCGGAGCGCTTCGGCCACGAGTACACGCTGCTGATCCGCTCGCACTACCTCAACCAGGTCGTGCTGCCGCCGTCGGTGCGCGACCGGGTCATCGACGTCTCCAGCGGGTACGACATCTCACCGCTGCTCGTCCTGTCCGACGCGCTGATCACCGACTACTCGTCGCTGATGTTCGACTACACGCTCCTCGACCGCCCGATGATCTTCTTCACGTACGACTACGAGGAGTACGCGGGCGAAGCCCGGGGCACCTACTTCGACCTGCGCGAAAAGGCGCCGGGGCCGATGGTGGACACCGAGGCCGCGCTGTTCGCGGCCGTGGAGGAGCTCAAGTCGGCGGACACCGACCACACCGGGACACGGGAGCGTTTCGCCGCCGAGTTCGGCGAGTACGACCGGGGCACCGCCGCCGAGACAATCGTCGCCAAGTTCTTCACCTCCGGGAGCGGCAAGTGACCGAGCAGACCGCCAAGGACGGCGGCCGTGACATCTTCTTCGTCTCCAACGCGGTCAACGAGCTCGGTGGCGTGGCGACCTGGTCGCACCAGATGGCCCGGCTGTTCGCGGCCCGCGGCCACCTGGTGCACATGGTCGGCATCACCCCGCCGAGCCACCCCGTCGAGCCGGCCGCGGACCTGCCGTACGGCACGACCACGCTGTACGACGCCCATCCGCCGTCGGTGCCCGGCCCGCGCGGCATCAAGGGCAGGCTGAACCTGGCCGACCGCCGCCGTCGCGCGGCCCGCACCGCCGGCATGCACGAGCAGGCCGCCAAGCTCACCCGGATGTTCCGCACGGCGCGGCCCGGCGCGGTCGTCATCGTCACGCAGGTGTGGGCGATGGAGTGGGTGGCACTCGCCGACACCTCCTCGGTCACCGTCATCGGCATGACGCACGAGTCGTTCGAGACGTGCCGCAGGTCCTCCCGGTTCGGGCGCGTCAAGCGCTTCTACAAGGACGTCGACCGGCTGCTCGCGCTGACCCGCGAGGACGCCGATCTATGGGCCCAACAGCGGCTCGACAACGTCGACTTCATGCCCAACCCGCTGCCGTTCTTCCCCGAGACGCCGTCGCCCCGCACCTCCAAGCACGTGGTGAGCATCGGCCGGCTGCACGAGGAGAAGGGCACCGACCTGCTCCTGGACGCCTGGTCGGGCGTGGCCCCGCTGAACCCGGGCTGGACGCTGCGGATCTACGGTTCGGGCTCCGACGAGGAGGCACTGCGCCGCCAGTGCACCGAGCTGGGTCTGGACGGCTCGGTGGAGTGGATGGGCCGTACCGACGACCCGGAGGGCGCCTTGAAGGACGGCGCGGTCTTCACGCTCGCCTCGCGCGGTGAGGGCTTCCCGCTCTCCCTCCTGGAGGCCATGGCGACCGGCCTGCCCTGTGTGGCCTTCGACGTCGCCCCCGGCATCCGCGAGATCATCCGGGACGGCGAGGACGGACTGCTCGCACCGCCCGGCGACACCCTGCTCTTCGCCCGCCGCCTGGAGTCCCTCCTCGCCGACCAGGAGCTGCGCGACCGGTTCGGCGACGCGGCCCGCGCGAACATCCAGCGCTACCGGACCGACGAGATCGTCCGGCGCTGGGAGGGCCTCTTCGCGTTCCTGGACCGCTGACCCCGAAGCGTCCGGTACGCAGCATGCGAAAGGCCCCGCCGGTCCGGCGGGGCCTTTCGCATACGGAGCGGGCCGGCCTCAGCCGTCGCGGTGGTGGCGCCAGCCGTCCCACGCCGAGGAGATCATCGCGCGCACGTCGTGGTGCGCCTTCCAGCCGAGTTCGGCGGCGATGCGGTCGGCGGACGCGACGACGCGCGCCGGGTCGCCGGCGCGGCGCGGGTGGACCTCGGGGGCGATGCCACGGCCGCTGATCTCGTTGATCAGGTCGACCATCTCGCGCACCGACACACCTTCGCCGCGGCCGATGTTGACGGTCAGGTCGCCGTACGCGCCGCCTTCCGCGGACTCGGCGAGCTTGCGGGCGGCGGCCAGGTGGGCGTCGGCGAGGTCCTCGACGTGGATGTAGTCGCGCACACAGGTGCCGTCGGGGGTCGCGTAGTCGTCACCGAAGATGCGCGGCGGCTGCCCGTCCTCCAGCTTCTCGAACACCATGGGTACGAGGTTGAAGATGCCGGTGTCGGCGAGCTCGGGGGTGGCGGCGCCGGCCACGTTGAAGTAGCGCAGGCAGCCCGTGGAGATGCCGTGCGCCTTTCCCGCGGCGCGCACCAGCCACTCGCCGGCCAGCTTGGTCTCGCCGTACGAGCTCATCGGCAGGCACGGGGTGTCCTCGGTGACGAGGTCGACGTCCGGCATCCCGTACACGGAGGCGGAGGAGGAGAACAGGAAGGTGCGCACGCCCGCGGCGGCGACCGCTTCGAGGAGGACGGTCAGCCCGAACACGTTCTCGCGGTAGTAGTGCAGCGGGATCTCGACGGACTCGGCGACCTGCTTCTTGCCCGCGAGGTGCACCACGCCGGTGATCGCGTGCTCGGCGAAGGTGCGGTCGAGCAGCTCGCGGTCCAGGACGGAGCCGACCACCAGCGGCACGTCCTGCGGCACCCGGGCCTTGTCACCGGTGGAGAGGTCGTCGAGGACGACCACGTTCTCCCCCGCCGACGTCATGGCCCTCACGACATGGGAACCGATGTATCCGGCGCCGCCGGTGATCAGAAAAGTCATACGCGAGTCCACGTCCTCATCGTCGCTTCGATCGAGCCGTACGGGCCAGTCTGCGCAGCTTCCCGCCGACCACCCCGAAGGCCCCCTGCACTCCGGGAGCGAGCCGCACCGCGAGCGATCCGCTCGACGTCCGGTACGGCTGCACCAGCAGAACACCGTACCGGCTGCCGGGGACGGCCGTGCGCCGCAGACCGGACGCCTGGGCCCGCGGGGCGATGCGGCCGCCGGGTCCCGCCGCGCTGTGCAGGCGGATCCGCAGGTCCCAGATCTGGGTGCCGCGTCCGCCCGCCGCGGCGAGCCCGGCCAGCGGCACGGAGACCTGGCCGCTCCAGCCGCCGTCGGTGGGCCGCAGCGGCGCCGTGACGGTCAGGGCGCTCTCTCCGCCGTCCCTCGGCACGAACTCCACGTCGGCGCCGGTGGGCTCCCCTGCGGCGCCGAGCCGGCCGTACAGCTCGTGCACGCGCAGCTTGAGGACGCCGCGCCGGCCGGCGAGCAGCGTCGCGTCGACGGTGACCGGGAGCCGTTCGGCGGGCAGTCCGTCGAGCCCGTCGAGCACCACCTCCGTGAGGTCGTCGGCCCATACGGGGCCGGCGTCCGCGCCGGCGTACGGCGGGACGAGGCGGGCCGGGTCGGCGGCGAGCTGGGAGAGCCGGTCCAGGTCGCGGGGCTCGTCGGCGGCGAGCACCACCCGGGCGAGCCAGCGGGCGGGTGCGGCGGCCGCGGCCAGTTCGGCGGGGTGGAATCCGGCGAGGTGGTCGCGGGTCAGGCGCCACCAGTCGGCCCGGTAGGCGGCGTCGCGCACGCGCAGCTCGCGCAGGTACAGACACAGGTCGTAGTCGACGAACTTGGTGCGGCAGGCCGCCGCGAGCTCTTTGCGGCCGGCGGCCGTGAACGCCTCGACGGCCTCGTTGTGGGCGGCGATACGGGCCCGCCAGTTGGCGACGTCCGTACGGGCCAGCGAGATCGACACCTGAGCGGCGGCGCGGCGCACGTGCCAGACGTAGACGAGTTCGGGGACGACCGCGACGCGGGGGGCCTCGGCATACACCCGGGCCGTGAAGACGAAGTCCTCGTAGGTGAACTTACCGTCCGGGAACCGTAGTTGACGGCCCATCAGGAAGTCGCGGCGGTAGAGCTTGTTGACGCAGAGGGTGTCGTGGAGCAGCTGCGGCTCGTCCTCGGGCGACGCGTACACGGCCGCCTCCCGGTACAGACCGGGCTGCCAGCGCACATCGCGGCCGGCAGGCAGCTCACGGCGCACGGCCCGGCCTACGGTGACCTCGGTGCCGTGCTCCTCGGCGGCGGCCAGCAGCGCGGGGACGGCGCCGTCGGGCAGCACGTCGTCGCTGTCGAGGAACATCACGTACGGGGCGGTGGCGGCGGCGATCCCGTCGTTGCGGGGGGTGCCGCAGCCACCGCTGTTCTCGGTACGGCGCACCACGCGCAGCCGGGGCTCGGTGGTGGCCAGCTGGTCGAGGACGGCGGCCGTGCCGTCGCTGGAGCAGTCGTCGACGGCCACGACCTCGCTGACGGCCGGGCCCTGCGCGAGTGCCGAGCGCACGGCGGCGCCCACCAGCTCGGCGTCGTTGTAGGCGATGACGACGACGCCCACACCCTGCGGGGCGTTCGGGGAGGTAGCGCTCTGACTCACCCCGGAATCCTACGGGACCCCCACTCCACCGGGCCTCCACCCGGCCCCCGGCCAACCTCCGGGGCTCCGCCCCGGACCCGGGCCACCCCTGGGGCTCCGCCCCAGACCCCGGTTCGCGCCTTGAGGACGCTCGTCCTCAAATGCCGGACGGGCTGAGGATGCCGCCACTGGACACCCTGCCAAGGTCAACCCACCTAGGGGCGCGGGGAGCTGCGCGACAACCCGCCCGCACCGCGGCAGGCGGGGTCGCGCGGCCGGCCGGGGCTAGAAGGGGCCGAAGTCCTTGAACTCCTGGTCCGCTTCGTCGCGCTCCGCCTCCCGGTCACGGCGCCGCTGGGCCGCAGGCCGAGGCGCCTCCATGCGGTGGTCCTCGCCACGACGGCCCAGCATCTCCGCACCGGCCATCATCGTCGGCTCCCAGTCGAAGACGACCGCGTTCTCCTCGGGCCCGATGGCCACGCCGTCGCCGGAGCGCGCACCGACCTTCATCAGCGCGTCCTCGACGCCGAGCCGGTTGAGACGGTCCGCGAGGTAACCCACGGCCTCGTCGTTGTTGAAGTCGGTCTGGCGGATCCAGCGCTCCGGCTTCTCGCCGCGCACCCGGTAGACCTCGTTCGCCTCGTCGTAGGTGACGGTGAAGCCCGCGTCGTCGACCGCCTTGGGACGGATGACGACCCGCGTCGCCTCCTCCTTCGGCTTCGCGGCGCGCGACTCCGCGACGATCCCGGCGAGCGCGAAGGACAGCTCCTTCAGACCCGTACGGGCGACGGCGGAGGCCTCGAAGACCTGATAGCCGCGCTCTTCGAGCTCCGGCCGGATCATGGCCGCGAGGTCCTGGCCGTCCGGGATGTCGATCTTGTTGAGGACGACGATGCGCGGCCGGTCTTCGAGCCCGCCGTACTGCTTGAGCTCCTCCTCGATGATGTCGAGGTCGGAGACCGGGTCGCGGTCGGATTCGAGCGTCGCGGTGTCCAGGACGTGCACGAGCACCGAGCAGCGCTCGACGTGCCGCAGGAATTCGAGACCCAGGCCCTTGCCCTGGCTGGCGCCGGGGATGAGACCGGGAACGTCGGCGATGGTGTAGACGGTCGAACCGGCCGTCACCACACCGAGGTTGGGGACGAGCGTCGTGAACGGGTAGTCCGCGATCTTCGGCTTGGCCGCCGAGAGGACGGAGATCAGCGAGGACTTGCCGGCGCTCGGGTAGCCCACGAGCGCCACGTCGGCGACGGTCTTGAGCTCCAGGACAATGTCCGCGGACCCGCCGGGCACACCGAGCAGCGCGAAGCCGGGGGCCTTGCGGCGGGCGGAGGCGAGCGCCGCGTTGCCGAGGCCGCCGCGGCCGCCCTGGCCCGCGACGTACGTGGTGCCCTCGCCGACGAGGTCGGCCAGTACGTTGCCCTGCTTGTCGAGGACGACGGTGCCGTCGGGCACGGGCAGGACCAGGTCCTGGCCGTCCTTGCCGGAGCGGTTGTCACCGGCACCGGGCTGGCCGTTGGTGGCCTTGCGGTGCGGCGAGTGGTGGTATTCGAGGAGCGTCGTCACGGACTGGTCGACGACCAGCGTGACATCGCCGCCACGGCCGCCGTTGCCGCCGTCCGGGCCGCCGAGCGGCTTGAACTTCTCACGGTGGACGGAGGCACAGCCGTGGCCTCCGTTACCCGCGGCGACGTGCAGCTCGACGCGGTCCACGAAGGTGGTCATGGGATGTGCCTCCTGAGGCCCCCGAGCCGGAGGCCTGGGGGAAGATACGGGGATGTCTATTCTGTAACACGCGAAAGGCGGACCCGCTTCCCGAAAGGGAAGTGAGGTCCGCCTCCGCTGAAATCGCTCTACAGATGCCTAAGTGATCAGGCAGCCGGAACGATGTTCACGACCTTGCGGCCACGGTGGGTGCCGAACTGCACCGCACCGGCCTGCAGCGCGAACAGGGTGTCGTCGCCACCGCGACCGACGCCCGCACCCGGGTGGAAGTGGGTGCCGCGCTGGCGGACCAGGATCTCACCGGCGTTGACGGTCTGGCCGCCGAAGCGCTTGACGCCGAGCCGCTGAGCGTTGGAGTCGCGACCGTTCCGAGTGGACGATGCGCCCTTCTTGTGTGCCATGTCTCCTCAGTCCCTTACTTCGCAGCCGTGGGGATGCCGGTGACCTTGATCGCCGTGTACTGCTGGCGGTGGCCCTGGCGACGGCGGTAACCGGTCTTGTTCTTGTACCGAAGGATGTCGATCTTGGCACCCTTGTGGTGGTCCACGACCTCGGCGGTGACCTTGATGCCGTCAAGGACCCACGGGTCGCTCGTCACGGCGTCGCCGTCGACAACGAGCAGGGTCGAGAGCTCGACCGTGTCGCCAACCTTGGCAGTGGAAATCTTGTCAACCTCAACGATGTCGCCGACAGCAACCTTGTGCTGGCGACCACCGCTGCGCACGATGGCGTACACGCGGATCTCTCTCTCGCTCGATACGGAACCCTTGAAGCCAGCCATCCCGCAGAAATGCAGAGGGCCTCCCCCGGCGAACCGGGAGGTGAGGTGCTCAGGGGCGGGCGCGTATATAAACACGCCGAGGGTCAAGGCTACGGGGCCGGGCGTGGTGGGTCAAACCAGCGTCATTACCCGCACTCCTCGGCGACGAAACCACGCAGCCACGAAGGGAACTCCGGGCGGAGATCCGCCCGCTCGCCGGCCGGGCGGACCCGCACGACGTCGTCCTCTCCGGTCGCCGCCACGGCCGCGCAGCCGTACAGGTGGATCGCTCGGGCGCCACCTCCATCAGCGGACTCTCCTTCGTACGACGAAGCCCGCCCCCGGGGTTCCGGGGGCGGGCTCCTGGGCCTGGCATCGGTCAACTACCGCTCGGTGTACGCCCGCTGAGCGGAGGCTGTCCGTCAGCTGTCGGATGCCGTGGGCTCACGGCGTCCGACACCCGTGCGGCGGGCGGCCGCGCCGTCAGTCCTCCGTCGACGCCGTCAGTCCTCCGTGGAGGACGACACCGACGACTGCTGCTGCTCGGCCGCCGCCGTCTTCTTGGTGGCGGCCTTCTTGGCGGTCGTCTTCTTCGCCGCGGTCTTCTTGGCCGCCGTCTTCTTGGTGGCGGCCTTCTTCGCGGTGGCCTTCTTCGCCGTCTTGCGGGCCGCCTTCTTGGCCGGAGCGGACTCCTCGGCGGCTTCCGCGGGCTCGGCCACGGCGGACTCCTCGGCGGCCGGGGTGGCGACCACCACGACGACCGCGGCGTCCTCGGCACCCGACGGCGAACCGGCGGGGGCCGTGGCCTTGCGGGTCGCCCGGCGGCGCGCCTTCGGCGGGGCGGCGACGGGCGCCTCCTCGACGACGGGCTCGGCGACGGACGCGGCGGCCTCGGGCTCCCGCGCCGTCGCCTCCTCGGCCTTGTGCTCGGGCTCCGTGACGACCACGACCGGCTCCGCGGCGGCCGAAGCCGGCGCGCCCGCCGGGGCGGTCGCCTTACGGGTGGCACGGCGACGGGTCCGGCCGCGCGGCGCGTCGTCCTCGATGAACGAGGCGACCGTCACCGCCGCCGGAGCCTGCACGGCCGCCGGCTCCTCGACCGCGGGGGCCTGAGCCGCCGAGGACTCGACGGACGCGGTACGCGGCGCACCGGCCGGAGCCGAGGCCTTGCGGGTGGCGCGCCGGCGGGACCTGCCGCCACGGGCCGCGGACTCCGCCTCGGCGACGCTGCTGTACAGCTCCTCGTCGGGCACGAACTCCGGCTCGGCGAGCGCGACCGGCGCCGCCACCTCGGCGGCGACCTCGGCCTCGGACTCGACGGTCTCGATGTCGTCGATGTCGTCGGCGTCGTCGGCGTCCAGGGTGCGGACGGTGTCCGGCACCTCGTGGGCCTCGTGCTCGTGGATGTGCTGGTCGTGCTCGGCGCCGCCGCGGCCGCGCTTCTTGGCGCGCTTGCCCGCACCGCCACCGGCGGCCGGCTGCTCCATGTGCACGATCACACCGCGCCCGTTGCAGTGGACGCAGGTCTCCGAGAACGACTCCAACAGGCCCTGGCCGACGCGCTTACGGGTCATCTGGACCAGGCCGAGCGAGGTGACCTCGGCCACCTGGTGCTTGGTGCGGTCGCGGCCCAGGCATTCGAGCAGGCGGCGCAGGACCAGGTCGCGGTTGGACTCAAGGACCATGTCGATGAAGTCGATGACGACGATGCCGCCCAGGTCACGCAGGCGCAGCTGGCGCACGATCTCCTCGGCCGCTTCGAGGTTGTTCCTCGTCACGGTCTCTTCGAGGTTGCCGCCCTGGCCGGTGAACTTGCCGGTGTTGACGTCGACGACGATCATCGCCTCGGTCTTGTCGATCACCAGCGAGCCGCCGGAGGGCAGCCAGACCTTGCGGTCGAGCGCCTTGGCGAGCTGCTCGTCGATCCGGTACGTCGCGAAGACATCGACCTCGCTGGTCCAGCGCGACAGGCGCTCGGTGAGGTCGGGGGCGACGTGGGCGACGTAGCCGTGGATGGTCTCCCACGCCTCGTCACCGCTGACGATGACCTTGGTGAAGTCCTCGTTGAAGATGTCGCGGACGACCCGGACGGTCATGTCCGGCTCGCCGTAGAGCAGCGACGGCGACGACGTCGAGATCTGGCCGGCCTTCTTCTGGATGTCGGTCCACTGCGCCTGGAGACGCTCGACGTCACGGCGCAGCTCGTCCTCGCTCGCGCCCTCTGCGGCGGTGCGCACGATGACGCCCGCGTCCTCGGGGACGATCTTCTTGAGGATGGTCTTCAGGCGCGCGCGCTCGGTGTCGGGCAGCTTGCGGCTGATGCCGGTCATCGAGCCCTCGGGCACGTACACCAGGTAGCGGCCGGGCAGCGAGACCTGGCTGGTCAGGCGGGCGCCCTTGTGGCCGATGGGGTCCTTGGTGACCTGGACGAGCACCGACTGGCCGGACTTGAGGGCGGCTTCGATGCGGCGCGGGCCGTTGCCCATGCCGAGCGACTCGAAGTTGACCTCACCGGCGTACAGGACGGCGTTGCGGCCCTTGCCGATGTCGACGAACGCGGCCTCCATGGACGGCAGCACGTTCTGGACCTTGCCCAGGTAGACGTTGCCGACGTACGAGGTGGCCTGCTCCTTGTTGACGTAGTGCTCGACGAGCACGTCGTCTTCCAGGACGCCGATCTGGGTGCGCTCGCCGCTCTGGCGTACGACCATGACGCGCTCGACGGCCTCGCGGCGGGCCAGGAACTCGGCCTCGGTGATGATCGGGACGCGGCGGCGGCCCTGCTCGCGGCCCTCACGGCGGCGCTGCTTCTTCGCCTCCAGACGCGTCGAGCCCTTGATGGACTGGACCTCGTCGGAGGATGTGGAGGTGGACGGGCCGGACGCGGCGCGCTCGCGGGCCGGGCGCGGCTCGCGCACCTTGACCACCGTGCGCTCCGGGTCGTCGGCGCCCTGCTCCGACTCGGGGCCCGCGTCGCCCGTGCGACGACGGCGGCGGCGACGGCGACGGCTGCTGCTGGTGCCGGCGGCGGACGGCGTGCCGTCCGTCTCGTCGTCCTCGTGCTCGTCGTCCGCGTCCTCGGACTCCTCGGACTCGGCGTCCTCGGCCTGCTCGGCGGGCTCGTACGCCTGCTCCTCCGCGGCGTCGTCCGCCTCGGGGGCCTCGCCGCGGCGACGGCGACGGCCGCCCCGGCGACGGCGGCGCGAGGGACGGTCGTCGTCGCCGTCGTCGGAGTCCACGTCGGCCTCGGCCTCGGCCTCGGCGGCCTCCTCCGTCTGCTCCTCGACGGGCTCCTCGACGGCCTTGTCCTGAACCGGCTCGGCGCTCTCGCCACGGCGGCGGCGACGGCGCGAGCGGCCCTGCGGCTCGGCGGCGGGTTCGGCGGCGGCCTCGACGACCGTCTCCTCCTCCTCGGCGGGCTCCTCCACGCGGGAGGCGGCAGCGGCGGCCGCGGCAGTCTCCGGCGTCTGGAACATGGGCTCGGTGAAGACCGGGGCCTGGAACACGGCAACGGAGGGGCGCGTGGCGCGGCGGCGCGAGCGCCCGGTGGGCTCCTCGGCCTTCTGCTCGGCCTTGGCCGGGGCCTTCGGCTCCGGCTCGACCGGAGTGAACTGCGGGGTCGACACGGGCCGCGCGGCCCGGCGGCGGGTACGGCCGCCACGCGGCGCCTCGTCCTCGGCGGCGGGGGTCTGCGCGACGGAGGTCTGCGCGGCGTGAGTCTCGGCGACCGGGGTCTCGGCGACGGCCGGTGCCTCGGTCCTTGCGGGCTCATCGGCGGCGGCCTGCGGCGCGCCGGCGGGGGCGGTCGCCTGGCGGGTGGCGCGGCGGCGGGTACGGCCGCGCGGCGCCTCGTCGGCGGGGGTTTCGACGGCGGGCGGCTCGGCGGTGACCTCGTCGGTCTCCTCCTCGGCGGCCTCGTCGGGCTCTTCCGCTGCGACGATCTCGGCGACGGCCGGGGCCGCGACAGTGGTCTGCGGCGCGGTCGCCTTACGGGTGGCGCGACGACGGGTACGCGGAGCGGGCTCCTCGGCGGGCTCCTCCGCGACGCTCTCGGGCGTGGCGGCGGCGACCGGGGCCTCGACGACCTCGATCTCCTCGGCGGCCTGCGGCGCGCCGGCGGGGGCCGTCGCCTTACGGGTGGCACGGCGGCGAGCGCGCGGCGCGGGCTCCTCGGCGGCGGCCTCGGCAACCTCGGCTGCGACCGGCGCGGGCGCGGCCTCGACGATCTCCTCGGCGGCCTGCGGCGCGCCCACGGGGGCGGTGGCCTTGCGGGTGGCACGGCGGCGAGTGCGCGGCGCGGGCGCCTCGGGGCTCGCGTCGGCGACCGGGGTCTCCGCGGCGGCCGGTGCCGGGGCCTCGGCCTGCTGCTCGGCGGCCTGCGCCGTGGCCGGCGCGGTCGCGGTGCGGGTAGCACGGCGACGGGTGCGCGGCGCCGGAGCGGCGGCCTCGTCGGCGGCCGGTGCGGCCTGCGCGGTGGTCTGCTGTGGGGTCTGCTGGGCGTTCTGCTCCGCGGCGGACGCCGCGGACTCGGTGCCCTGTGCGCCGACCGGGGGGCCGGCGGGCCGCGACGCCGCGCGGCGCCTGCGGCGCGGCGGCAGCGTGTCGCTGGGGCTGTTCTGGTCGTTGGTGTGGTTGTCCCCGGCCGTACCGGGTTCGTTCTGCTCAAGCATGCGGGCGTAGCTCCCGTCACGCTCCCGGGCGCCGCGCCTGTTCCGATCCGGCGGCACGTACCGCGTGATGTGCGCGGGTGCCGCCGTCCGGGGCGCGGGCGCCGCACGGGAGCTGATATGTCTGGCTCGCCGGTTCCCTGCGCGATGTACGCACGGCCTGGCGAAAGTCTTTTAGGTCAGTGCGCGGCCCGACCCAGGTGGCTCCCGAGTGCCAGGGCTGCGCTTCGACGACCGCCCTTACGCGGCGGGACCTTCCGGCGCCGTCGCAGAGACGGTCCCGGCGGCCGTTTGTGGAGCGGCCGGGGCTGCCTCGCGGTCGGGCGCGAGCGGGTCGGTCACCGTGCCGGACTCCTCGTCGAAGAGCCCCTGCGCCAGCCGGGTCACCGCTGCGGGGACTGGCGGCGCCAGGTCGGCCACAGCTCGGAGACCGGACAGGACGTCGTCGGGTCGTACGGCAGGTGTCAGGTGCCGTACTACCAGCCGCAGTATCGCACAGGCCTCGTCGAGAGGCCTATCGGCCTGCGGAGAAAGCGCCTGGAGCTCGGCGACCGCGCCCCGGGTGTCGAAGGTGCGCATGCCGTTCTTGGTCTTGCGCTGCACCTCGACGCTCTCGGCGGCGAGGAACGTCTCGACCGCCTTGGCGGCCGCGTCCACGGTCACGCCGTCGAGCCGAAGCTCCCAGATGGAAGCGGTCAGCCGGTCGGCGAGACCGGAGGTGCGGGCCTCGACCGCGTCGATGATGTCGAGCCCGGTGGGCAGCGACTCGTCGAGCAGGGCGCGCAGTTTCTCGGGGTCGCGCTGCGCGGTGAGCGCGATCTCCAGGTACTCGGCCTCGGATCCGACGCCGGTGGGTGCGGCGTTGGCGTACGACACCTTGGGGTGCGGGGTGAAGCCCGCCGAGTACGCCATGGGCACCTCGGCGCGGCGCAGGGCCCGCTCGAAGGCGCGCTGGAAGTCACGGTGGCTGGTGAACCGGAGGCGGCCGCGCTTGGTGTAGCGCAGGCGGATGCGCTGCACCGCGGGTGCGGGCGGCGGGCCTTCGGGCTGTCGCTTGCCCAGTGGTTCTTCTCCTCGTGCGGGGCGGGCGCGGTGAGCGCCGCCCACCGTCCTGTGGGGGCCCCTCCGGTCACGGCCCGTGCGCCGCCCGGCTCATCCCTCCGCTGTGCTGAGGGAGATCTCGGGGGCGGGCACCGCGCCGGAGGCAGTAGTTGTACTACCCAGAGTACGCGCCCGGTGCTCCGGTAGTTCCCGCGGCGGCCCGCCGGTTACCGCCCGCCAGGCGTCACGCCGGGCGGCGCGCACGGTCGCGCGGGCCGATGCGATCGCCTGGCGCGCGGCCAGGCCCGCCTCGCGCAGCGCCCGCCGGGCCGGCCGCAGCACGGCGCCCCGCACCCAGTGCCCGACGGGCGTGAGCAGGGTTGTGTACACCCAGCGCACGGCGCCCCGCACCCAGTGCCCGACGGGCGTGAGCAGGCTGGCGTACACCCGGCGCAGCGGCCGCCCGACGAGGTTCCGGACGAGCCACGCGATCCCCCGCCCCACGGCCCGTGAGACGAACCCGGCGGCCCGCCAGGCGAACCCGATCCCCGCGGCGAGTTCGCGCAGGACGCCGAGGACCGCCCGCCCGAGCGGCGTCAGGACCGCGCGGTACAGCCACTTGGCGGGCACCACGACCACCAGCACCCCGAACGCGACGACCCCGCGCCCGACGGCAGCGAGCCCGGCCCCGGCCAGCCCCGCGAGCCGGGCGGCCCCGTGCCCTAAGGGAGTGAGCAGGTACCGGTACAGCAACCCCGCCGGCACGACCAGCCCGTACCGCAGCAACGGCGCGAGGCCCCAGCGCCAGAGCGCGGACCAGGGCCACACGAACAGGGCGAACCCCGCCCACCGAAGCCCGGCCCCGACCCCCCTGCCCAACCGGGCGAGCCCGGCCCCGATCCCCCGTGCTGCCCACGTCAACCCGGCCCAGACCCCGCCCAACACCCATCCGACCGCCCCGCCGACCGGCGCCAGAACTGCCCGGTACAACCACCCGAAGGGGATCACGACCAGCGCCCGCCACAGCGGCGCCAGCACCACCCGCCGCACCGCCTTCGCACCGACCACGAGCAGGTCCCATGCCATCCGCACCGGGACGACAAGCACGAAGACGACGATCCTCAGGGGTACGCGGATCGCTACGGCGAGGCAGCCTTCGGGGGGCTGCGGGGACGGGCGGTTCTCCATGTCGTCCAGGACGCGCGCAGCGGTCCGAACGTTGCGCGCCCGGCCTCTTGACCTGCCGTCAGGGGTGGAGCGCGAGCAGAGTCAGGCAGGCGCAGCAGCGCGGCGACGGCGAGCACCGCGGTAAGGACGTACCACCACCCGCGCGGCCGGGCGTACCTGACGCACAGCCATGTCAGCGCGGGCCGTCGCCGCCGAGAGGACCAGGGCAAGACCTGCGGCGAAACCGGAATGGTTCGACGGTCTCACTGTCCCAAGGGCGGTCCCGGCGGGCCGGGCGCGGTGCTGCCGTGTGCCCGCTGCGGGCGGTCGTTCACGGCAGCATCCCGTACGTGCGTGGCGCTACTTGACCACAGTCAACGGCAGCAGCTTCTTGCCCGTCGGCCCGATCTGGATGCTCGTGTCCATCTGCGGGCACACCCCGCAGTCGAAGCACGGCGTCCAACGGCAGTCCTCGACCTCGGTCTCGTCGAGTGAGTCCTGCCAGTCCTCCCAGAGCCAGTCCTTGTCGAGGCCCGAGTCGAGGTGGTCCCAGGGCAGGACCTCCTCGTAGGTGCGCTCGCGGGTGGTGTACCAGTCGACGTCCACGCCGAAGGCGGGCAGCGTCTTGTCGGCGCACGCCATCCAGCGGTCGTAGCTGAAGTGTTCGCGCCAGCCGTCGAAGCGGCCGCCGTCCTCGTAGACGGCGCGGATGACGGCGCCCACGCGGCGGTCGCCGCGCGAGAGCAGACCCTCGACGATGCCGGGCTTGCCGTCGTGGTAGCGGAAGCCGATGGAGCGGCCGTACTTCTTGTCGCCGCGGATCTTGTCGCGCAGCTTGGTCAGGCGGGCGTCGGTTTCCTCGGCGCTCAGCTGCGGGGCCCACTGGAAGGGGGTGTGCGGCTTCGGGACGAATCCGCCGATGGAGACCGTGCAGCGGATGTCGTTCTGGCCGGAGACCTCGCGGCCCTTGGCGATGACGTTGACCGCCATGTCGCCGATCTGCAGGACGTCGTCGTCGGTCTCGGTGGGCAGGCCGCACATGAAGTACAGCTTCACCTGGCGCCAGCCGTTGCCGTAGGCGGTCGCGACGGTGCGGATGAGGTCCTCTTCCGAGACCATCTTGTTGATGACCTTGCGCATGCGCTCGGAGCCGCCCTCGGGGGCGAAGGTGAGGCCCGAGCGGCGGCCGTTGCGGGTCAGCTCGTTGGCGAGGTCGACGTTGAAGGCGTCCACGCGGGTCGAGGGCAGCGACAGGCCGATCTTGTCGTCCGTGTAGCGGTCCGCGAGGCCCTTGGCGATGTCACCGATCTCGGTGTGGTCGGCCGAGGAGAGCGAGAGCAGGCCCACCTCTTCGAAGCCGGTCGCCTTGAGGCCCTTCTCCACCATCTCGCCGATGCCGGTGATGCTTCGCTCCCGCACGGGGCGCGTGATCATGCCGGCCTGGCAGAAGCGGCAGCCTCGGGTGCAGCCGCGGAAGATCTCCACGGACATGCGCTCGTGGACGGTCTCGGCGAGCGGGACCAGGGGCTGCTTGGGGTAGGGCCACTCGTCGAGGTCCATGACGGTGTGCTTGGAGACCCGCCACGGCACGCCCGACCTGTTCGGTACGACACGGGCGATGCGACCGTCCGGCAGGTACTCGACGTCGTAGAAGGCGGGCACGTACACGCTGCCGGTGCGCGACAGGCGGAACAGGACCTCTTCGCGGCCGCCGGGGCAGCCCTCGGCCTTCCAGGCGCGCACGATCTGCGTCATGTCGAGGACGGCCTGCTCGCCGTCGCCGATGATCGCGCAGTCGATGAAGTCCGCGATCGGCTCGGGGTTGAAGGCCGCGTGGCCGCCCGCGAGGACGATCGGGTCGTCGATGGTGCGGTCCTTGGACTCCAGCGGGATGCCCGCGAGGTCCAGGGCCGTGAGCATGTTGGTGTAGCCCAGCTCGGTGGAGAAGCTGAGGCCGAAGACGTCGAACGCCCTCAGCGGGCGGTGCGAGTCCACGGTGAACTGCGGCACGTTGTGCTCGCGCATCAGCTCTTCCATGTCCGGCCACACGCTGTACGTGCGCTCGGCGAGGACTCCCTCGCGCTCGTTCAGTACCTCGTAGAGGATCATGACGCCCTGGTTGGGCAGCCCGACCTCGTACGCGTCCGGGTACATGAGCGCCCAGCGGACGTCACACTCGTCCCAGGTCTTGACGGTGGAGTTGAGCTCACCGCCGACGTACTGGATCGGCTTCTGCACATGCGGGAGCAGCGCTTCGAGCTGTGGGAAGACGGACTCGGCAGACATCTCGACCTTCGTGGGCTGGCAGGGGGCGACTCTCTAGCGTAACGCGACCCGGGTCGCCCCCTCGCACGACGATGTCGACCCCTCGCACGACGATCGCACGACGACGCCGTCCCGTCGCCCGACGATCACCCCGACGATGTCGTCCCCTCGCCGGACGATCCTTCGACGATCAGGAGCCGGTGGCCCGCAGGCGCCTGCGGAGCTTCGCCTTCGCCGCGCGGGCCCACACCTCGGGCAGCTCCCGCTCGCCCCACGCGGCCGCCGCCTCCTCACGCCCGTACAGCAGTCCCCAGGTGAACGCGGACTCCCCGGCGGCGTGGGCCTGGGCGGCCAGGAGCCGCAGGGTCTCGCGGGCGACGACGCTGTCCTGGTGGTCACCGAGCAGGCTCTGGACGGCCTTGACGCGCTTGGCGAACTTCTTGGCCGGTTTGCCGAGCGCGGGGGTCGCGGCCTCGGCGGCGTACCGCGCGCGCTTGGCGGCCTTGCGGGCCCCGTGCAGGGCGAGGTCGCGTTCGTGGCCGGGGGCGAGGGCCAGCGCGGTGTCGGTGCGGCCCGCGAGGCGCCGGTACTCCTTGAGTACGGCCTTGGGCAGAACCTCTGCCGCGGGCCTGGCGGCCGCAGCGCGCAGCGGCGGGTCGGCGAGCAGCGCGTCGAGGGCGGTGAGCAGGGCGAGGTAGCGCCCGCCGTCGAGGACGTCGACGGTCCGGCGCCGGGTGCCGGCGGACCGGGCCGCGCTCCAGACGCGGAGCCGGGCGCGGACCGGGCCGAGCAGCAGGGTGCGGGGCACGGCCTTGAGATGGGAACGAAGGCGTTGGTCGAGGACTTCGCGGTCGCGGTCGACACCCAGTTCGGCCGCCAGCCATTTCAGTTCGTCGCCGACGGGGTCGGTGACGGCCCGGTCGACGACCTTGCCGTACGACTTGAAGGCGCTGCGCAGTCGGCGGGTGGCGACCCGCATCTGGTGGACGGCGTCGGGCAGGTCGCGCCGCACGGCCGGGTCGTGGGCGAGGAGGGCATCGCGCTGGCGGCGCAGGTAGCCAAGGACTTCGGCGCCGGCGGTGCCGGGGGCGGGCTCGGTGGTCCGGGCGGTCTCGCTGTCCTCGCCCGGCCGTGCCGGTGCCGTCTCGCGCAGGGCGCGGGCGACCTTGGAGGCGCTCGTCGCGGGCCTGATGCCCGCCTTGCGCAACTGCCGTTCCACGCCGTCCAGGATGCTCTCGTCGTGGACACCGTCGGCGAGTTCGACCTCGATCTCGGTCCAGGCGGTGCCCGCGGCGCCCTCGAGGAGCCCCTGGGCGCGGACGGTGTCGATGCTGAGCTCGGCGAGGACGGTGTCGTCGTCGGCCAGGAGGTGGCGTACCTCGCGGGAGGAGAGCAGGCGTACGACGGGGACGAGCCGGCTGTCGCGGACCCGGGAGCGCAGCAGGGCGGTCAGTTCCGCCGGCGGCTCGTCGGAGAGCGGGGCGCGCACCTCGTCGCGGACGTCCTTGGCGACGGGGATCTTCAGATGCCAGCCGGCGTCGGCGCCACCTGTTCTGCGGCGCAGGGTGAGGGAGCCGGCGTCCAGGCGCAGATCAGGGGTGTCGTAGTAGACGGCGTCAAGGTCGACTACGCCCTGGTCGGCGACGCCTGCGATGCCGGGGACCGCGGTCAGGTCGGGGAGCCGGGGTTGGTCCCCGTTGGACGCGGGGAGCTCCGGGAACTCGAATTTACGCTCGATCTCGCGCTTCGTGTCCGCCATAAAAAGACCCTAGACGCGTTTCGCGCCGAACGGCAGGGCGCCGGACCCGCCCTCAGCACCCGGCGCCGGCTCCCGAGGGGCGCGACGCGCAACGCAGGGGCGCGGGACCCGTCATGACCGGTCCCGCGCCCCTGCCCCCTACCGTTGCCGGCCGCCCGAGGCCTACGCCGTTATCGGCCGCTGCACCCGGATCGACTGGAGGAGCCCTATGGCCACCCACACCGCGAACATCGAGGACCCTCCGTAGGAGACGAAGGGCAGCGGGATGCCGGCCACCGGCATGATGCCGAGCGTCATCCCGATGTTCTCGAACGACTGGAAGGCGAACCAGGCGATGATGCCGGCCGCGACGATCGTGCCGTACAGCTCGGTCGTCTCGCGGGCGATGCGGCAGGCGCGCCAGAGGATGACGCCGATCAGAACGATGATCAACCCCGCGCCGACGAAGCCGAGTTCCTCGCCGGCGACAGTGAAGACGAAGTCGGTCTGCTGCTCGGGCACGAACTGGCCGGTGGTCTGCGAGCCCTTGAAGAGCCCGGTGCCGGTGAGGCCGCCGGAGCCGATCGCGATCCTCGCCTGGCCGGTGTTGTAACCGACGCCCGCCGGGTCGAGGTTGGGGTTGGCGAACGCGGCGAAGCGGTTGATCTGGTACTTGTCCAGTATTCCGAGCGCGGCGACGGAGATCGCGCCGATCACGCCGGCGCCGAGGAGCCCGAAGATCCACCGGTTGGACGCCCCGGAGGCCAGCAGCACGCCGAGGATGATCACCACGATGACCATGGTGGAGCCGAGGTCGGGCATGAGCATGATGCAGCCGATCGGCACCATCGCGAGCCCGAGCGCCTTGACCACCGTGCGGTGATCGGGGTGCACCTGGTCGCCCGCGTCGACCCGGGCGGCGAGCAGCATCGCCATGCACAGGATGATCGCGATCTTCGCGAACTCGGAGGGCTGGAGGGAGAATCCGCCGCCGAGCACGATCCAGGAGTGCGCGCCGTTGACGGTGGCGCCGAGCGGCGAGAGCACCGCGAGCAGCAGCAGGATGGAGAGGCCGTACAGGATGGGTACGGCGCCGCGCAGGGTGCGGTGGCCGAGCCAGATGGTGCCGACCATCAGGCAGAGCCCGATGCCGGCGTTCACGATGTGCCGGATCAGGAAGAAGTACGGGTCGCCCTGGTTGATGCTGGTGCGGTTGCGGGTCGCGGACCACACCAGGAGCGAGCCGATGAGGCAGAGCGCGACGGCCGACAGGAGCAGGGGCCAGTCGAGCCTGCGCACCACCGAGTCGCGGGCGGTCAGCTTGGCGAGGGCGCCGCGCTCCTTGGGGGCGTAGCGCGGGACGGAGAAGCCTGCCATGGCGCTAGTCCCTTCGCGGGTTGCGGTTGTCGGCGGTGTCCGCCGGGGGGTTGGCGGGCTGCTGCGGCTGGCCGTCGGGCTGCTTGGTGCCGTTGGTCTTGTCGGCCGCGTTGGCCTGATTCGCCTTGTCCTTGGTCTTGCCGGCGTTCGGGTCGTACGCGGCGATGTCCGGCGCGTCGATGGAACCGTCGGGCTGGATCTTGGGCAGGGCCTGCTCGGGCTGCGGGAGCAGGGCGCGCTTGAGGTCCTGGTTGCCCGCGTCGTCGATGCCGTACATCGCCTCGTAGATCTTGCGGACGGCCTCACCGGACGCGCCGGAACCCGTACCGGCCTGGGCGATCGTCATGACGACCGTGTAGTCCTTGGAGTAGGTGGCGAGCCAGGAGGTGGTCTGCTTGCCGTAGACCTCGGCGGTGCCGGTCTTGGCGTGGAGTTCGACCTTGTCCTGCGGCCAGCCCTGGAACTTCCAGGCGGCCGTACCGCTGGTGACGACGCCCGCGAGGGCCTTGTTGAAGCCGTCGATGGTGGCCTGGGTGACGGGGAGCTTGCCGTTGACCCTCGGCTTGATCTCCTGGACCGACTTGCCGTCGGCGCTGATGATCGCCTTGCCGATGGTCGGCGCGTGCATGGTGCCGCCGTTGGCGATCGCCCCGTAGATCATGGCCTCCTGGATCGGCGTGACGAGGGTGTCGCCCTGGCCGATGGAGTAGTTGATCGAGTCGCCCTCGCGCATCTTGTTGCCTTCGAGGCAGTTCTCGTACGCGATCTTCTCGACGTAACTGCCGTCCTTCTTACCGGTCTTGCACCAGCTGTCCTTGTTGGCCGTCCAGTAGCTCTCCTTCCACTGGCGGTCCGGGACGCGGCCGGTTACCTCGTTGGGGAGGTCCACGCCGGTGGGCTTGCCGAGGCCGAACTGGTGGGCGGCCTTGTAGAAGTAGTCCTTGGGCTGGCCCTTCTTGGGGTTGATCCCGCCGTCCTTCTTCCACTCGTTGTCGGCGAGCCCGTAGAAGACGGTGTCGCAGGAGACCTCAAGGGCGCGGCCGAGCGAGATGGGGCCGAAGTTCTCGCCCTCGAAGTTCTTGAAGACCTGCCCGCCCACGGAGTACGAGCTGGTGCAGGGGTAGCCACCGTCCCACTTGTAGCCGGCCTCGACGGCGGCGGCCGTGGAGACCACCTTGAACGTCGAACCGGGCGCGGCCTGACCCTGTATGGCCCGGTTCAGCAGCGGGTAGTCGCCGTCCTTGCCGGTGAGCGTCTGGTAGTCCTTGCCGGAGATCCCGCCGACCCACACGTTCGGGTCGTAGGTGGGCGCCGAGGCCATGGCGACGATGCGGCCGGTCTTGGCCTCCATGACGACGACCGCGCCGGAGTCCGCCTTGTAGTTCTCGTTGGTGATCTTGTCGTACTGCTGGCGGGCCTCGACCATCGCGTTGTTCAGCTCGTACTCGGCGACCGCCTGCACGCGTGCGTCTATCGACGTGACGACGTTCGCGCCGGGCTGCGCCTTGTCGCTCTCGGCCTGGCCGATGACCCGGCCGAGGTTGTCCACCTCGTACCGGGTGACGCCGGCCTTGCCGCGCAACTGCTTGTCGTAGGTGCGCTCAAGGCCCGAGCGGCCGACCTGGTCGGAGCGCAGATAGGGCGAGTCGGTGTCCTTGGCCTTGGTGATCTCGTCGTCGGTGACGGGCGAGAGGTAGCCGAGGACCTGCGCGGTGTTGGACTTGCCGGGCGCGGGGTAGCGGCGCACGGCGGTCGGGTCGGCGGTGATGCCGGGGAAGTCCTCGGAGCGCTCGCGGATCTGGAGGGCCTGCTGGGTGGTGGCCTTGTCGGTGACCGGGATCGGCTGGTACGGGGAGCCGTTCCAGCACGGCTTGGGCGTCTTGGCGTCACAGAGCCGGACCTTGTCCATGACGTCCTGCGGCTTCATGCCGAGCACCCCGGCGAGCCGGGTCAGGACGGCCTTGCCCCGGTCGTGCATCTTGGAGAGGTCGGTGCGCGAGGCGGAGACCACGAGCCGGGTCTCGTTGTCGGCGAGCGGCACACCGCGGGCGTCGAGGATCGAGCCGCGCACGGCGGGCTGGACGACCTGCTGGACGTGGTTGTTCTTCGCCTCGTCCTGATACTCCTGGCCGTTGCGGATCTGGAGGTACCACAGGCGCCCGCCCAGCGTGAGCAGGAGCGAGAAGACCAGGACCTGGATGATGATGAGCCGGATCTGCACCCGGGGGGTGCGGCCCGTCTCGGGGATGTTGCTCATGTGCTGCAGGCCCCCTGGTTCACAGTCGCTTGACGCCCTTGATGCGGCCGGCCCGGGCCGCTCTGTTCCTGGCGGCCTTCAGGCGCAGGCCGCCGCGCTGGTTTCCGATCCGCAGACCGGTGCCGCCGGAGAGCCAGCCGGAGGCGATGTTGTTCTTGGGGCTGCCGTTGGCGGTGGTGTCCGCGAGCGGGTCGTTCTCGGCGCGCCGGGCGATCGCCATGATCAGCGGCACGGTGAACGGCGCGAGCAGCAGGTCGTAGAGCGTCGCCGTGAACAGCAGGCTGGGCAGGCCGACATGGCGGGCCGCGGTGTCCCCCACCAGGGCGCCGACCGTGGCGTAGAGCAGCGTCGAGCCGATGGCCGCGCCGACCACCACCATCATCGGGCCGGCCGCGCTGCGCAGCCGCCCGTGGTCGGGCTTGGTGAGGCCCGCGAGGTAGCCGATCACGCACAGCACGAGGGCGTACCGCCCGGCGGCGTGGTCGGCGGGCGGCGCGAGGTCGGCGAGCAGTCCCGCTCCGAACCCGACGAAGGCGCCGCCGAGGTGACCGTAGACCAGGGCGAGCCCGAGCACGGTCAGCAGCATCAAGTCCGGTACGGCGCCGGGGAGTTGGAGGCGGGCGAGGACGCTCACCTGGAGGACGAGGGCGACGACGATCAGGGCGGAGGAGAGGATGACCCTGTTGACACGCATCTGGATCAGCTCCTACTGCTCGCCGTCGGCGTTTGCTTGGCCGTTCGGGTCGCCGTTGGGATTGGGCGGATTCGGATTGGCGTTGCCGTTCGCTGCGGCCGGCGGGTTGGCGTTGCCCTGCGGGTTGGGCTTCGCGTTGGGGTCGGCGTTGGGGTCGGCGATCGCGTTCTGGTTGGCGATGTCGGTGTTGCCCTGGCCGTTGGGGGTCGGGTTGCCGGACGGGGTGGCCGTGACGGTGACCGTGGGCGTCGGGGTGGGCTTGGGCTTGGCGGGCAGCACCTGGTCGCGCGGGTCGGTGCGCGGGGCCTGGACGACGACGCCGACGATGTCGAGCTTGGTGAAGCCGACATAGGGGCGTACGTAGATGGTGCGCGTGAGGTCGCCGCCCGAGGGGTCGACCTTGACGACCTCGCCGACCGGGACGCCGGGCACGAACGGCTTGTCGGCCTGCGAGCCGAAGGTCACCAGACGGTCGCCGGGGCTGACCTTGGCCTTGCCGTTGAGCAGCTGCACCGAGAGCGGCCGGTCGCCGTGGCCGGTGGCGAAGCCGAGCTCGTCGCTCTTCTCCATCCGGGTGCCTACGGTGAAGTCGGGGTCGTTGGCGAGCAGCACGGTCGAGGTGGAGGGCCCGACGGTGGTGACCCGCCCGACGAGCCCCTCACCGTTGAGCACCGTCATGTCGCGCTGGATGCCGTCGTTGGAGCCGGCATCGATGGTGACCGTCCAGGAGAAGCCCTGGGCCGCTCCTATGGCGACGACCTGCGCGGCCTTGATGCCGTACTGGCCCTCACCTGCGGTCTTCAGCATCGAGTCGAGCTGGTTCAGACGGCTGCGGTTGCGGGCGTCGCTGCCGAGCTTCTGCTTGAGCGCCTCGTTCTCGGCCTGAAGCGCGGAGATCCTGTCGTGGCGCTTGCCGGAGTCGCGTACCGCGCCGATCGCGTTGCCGACCGGGTCGACGGCGCCCGCGACCCCGTTCTCCACCGGTCCGAAGACCGCGGCGGCGGCCTGCCGGGCGCCGTCCACCGGTGAATTCGTCCCGCCTCTGATGTCGACCGTGATCAGCGCGAACGCTACGGCGATCAGCAGCACCAGGAGCAGCCGGCTCTCTCGTGTGTCCCTCACGTGCGGCGGCCGTGCCTTCCTCATAGGAATGTGGGTGATCTACAAGATCTCTTCGATCTGTATATCAACGATCCGCCGTACGGGTTGGCAGTGACCCATACGGCGGACGGCAGAGTCCGGAGCTACCTGCGGGGCTGTGCGTCGAGCACCTGCTGGAGCGCCTCGAACTCCTCCACGCACTTGCCCGAGCCGAGGGCGACGGAGTCCAGCGGGTCCTCGGCGATGTGGATCGGCATGCCCGTCTCGCGGCGCAGCCGCTCGTCGAGGCCGCGCAGCAGGGCGCCGCCACCGGTCAGCACGATGCCGCGGTCCATGATGTCGCCGGAGAGCTCCGGCGGGCACTTGTCGAGGGTCGTCTTGACGGCATCGACGATCGCGTTGACGGGTTCCTCGATCGCCTTGCGCACCTCGGCCGCGGAGATCACCACGGTCTTGGGGAGCCCGGAGACGAGGTCACGGCCGCGGATCTCGGTGTGCTCGTCCTTGTCGAGGTCGTACGCCGAACCGATCGTGATCTTGATCTGTTCCGCGGTGCGCTCGCCGAGAAGGAGGGAGTACTCCTTCTTGATGTGCTGGATGATCGCGTTGTCCAGCTCGTCGCCGGCGACGCGGATCGACTGCGCCGTGACGATTCCGCCGAGCGAGATCACGGCGACCTCGGTGGTTCCGCCGCCGATGTCCACCACCATGTTGCCGGTGGCCTCGTGGACCGGCAGACCCGAACCGATGGCCGCGGCCATGGGCTCCTCGATGATGTGCACCTGGCGGGCACCCGCCTGGGTGGAGGCCTCGATGACGGCGCGGCGCTCGACCCCTGTGATGCCCGAGGGCACACAGACCACGACGCGCGGGCGGGCCAGATACCGGCGCTTGTGGATCTTCAGAATGAAGTAGCGGAGCATCCGCTCGGTGATCTCGAAGTCGGCGATCACGCCGTCCTTCAGTGGCCGCACGGCAACGATGTTGCCCGGCGTACGGCCGATCATCTTCTTGGCTTCCGCGCCGACCGCGAGGATGCCGCCGGTGTTGGTGTTGATGGCGACGACGGACGGCTCGTTCAGGACGATTCCGCGGCCCCTGACGTACACCAGCGTGTTGGCGGTCCCGAGGTCGACAGCCATGTCACGGCCGATGAACGACATTTTGTTGCTCCCCATGAGGATGCGTCCGGCCTTCCCTATTCGAGCGTTGACGGCTTCTCAGGTCGGCGAGGTGGGTGCGTAGAGCGTGAGGCCCCATCGTAGTCCGGCCTGCGCGGACACGGCGCGGTGGTCCACCTCAGTATGGGTGACGTCGTGTCGGGGCGATGCGTTCCCGAAGTCGGCCCGCATATGCCCAAGGGCGACCGAAATTCCATCGGTCGCCCCAGGTCATGAGCGCTATATGGCTGACATCGCGTCAGTATGCGATCAGCTGCGGCCCGGGAAGAAAATCTTCAGCTCCCGCTCCGCGGACTCTTCGGAATCCGAGGCGTGAATGAGGTTTTCCCGGACGATGGTGCCGAAATCACCGCGGATCGAACCGGGGGCCGCCGCGATCGGGTCGGTGGGACCCGCCATTTGGCGTACGCCCTCGATCACGCGCTCACCTTCGACCACCAGAGCGACGACCGGGCCCGAGGCCATGAACGCGACCAGCGGCTCGTAGAACGGCTTGCCCTTGTGCTCGCCGTAGTGCTGCTCCAGGGTGTCCTGGTCCAGCGTGCGCAGCTCCAGGGCGGTGATCTGCCAGCCGGCCTTGCGCTCGATGCGGCCGATGATCTCCCCGACCAGCGAGCGGCGGACGGCGTCCGGCTTGAGGAGGACGAGGGTGCGCTGCGTCATGGTGTACGGCTCCTTGGCAAACGTGTGCGGTCCGCCGAGATTACCGGGTGTAGCCGAGGCCCCGTCACCCGGTCCCGCCACCGTCCCCTCAGGCTCCCGGCACCGTCCCCTCAGGCTCCCGCCGCCGTCCCCTCAGGTTCCCGGCTGTGCCTCGGCCTGGGCCGCGAACCGTGCCTTCGCCTCGTCGATCTTGCGGCCGTAGTGCACCGAGGCCCACCACAGGGCGCCGAACAGGACGCCCATGAAGAACATCAGCGGCACGGCGAACCCGCTCGCGATCAGGGCGATCTGCAGCGCCCAGCCGAGCTCGACGCCGCCGCGCCGGCCGAGCATTCCGCAGAGCAGCACCGAGAGGACCATGCCGATCCCGCACACCGTCCACACGGTGGTGGTGGCCAGGTCGGGGTCCTTCATCGCGACCAGGCCCGCGAAGGCGATCACGAAGAATTCACCGATCAGGGTGGACGCACAGAGCGTACGCATCGGGTCAGCCCCTCTTCAGCATGAGCCGGGCGTCGCCGACCGTGAACACGGAGCCGGTGATGAGGACGCCCGCTCCCGCGTACTCGTCCTCCTCCTCGGCCAGGGTGATGGCCGCCTCGATCGCGTCGTCCAGACGCGGCTCGACCACCACGCGCTCGTCGCCGAACACCTCGACGGCGATCGCCGCGAGCTCGTCCACGTCCATGGTGCGCTGCGAGGTGTTGGCGGTGACGACGATCTCCGCGAAGACCGGCTCGAACGCTTCGAGCAGCCCCTTGACGTCCTTGTCGGCGCTGGCGGCGACCACACCGATCAGGCGCGAGAAGCCGAACGCCTCGGTCAGGCCGTCGGCGGTGGCGCGGGCGCCCGCCGGGTTGTGCGCGGCGTCCAGGACGACGGTGGGCGAGCGGCGTACGACTTCGAGCCGGCCCGGCGACACGACGGAGGCGAACGCCTTGCGCACGGTGTCGATGTCGAGCGGGCCGGGCTGCTGCGAGCCGACCCCGAAGAACGCCTCGACCGCGGCGAGCGCCACCACCGCGTTGTGCGCCTGGTGGGCTCCGTACAGCGGCAGGAAGATCTCCTCGTACTCGCCGCCCAGGCCCCGCAGTGTCAGGAGCTGGCCGCCGACGGCGACTTCCCGCCCGACGATGCCGAACTCCATGCCCTCGCGGGCCACCGTCGCGTCCGCCTCGACGGCCTTCTTCAGCATGACCTGCGCCGCGTCGACGGGCTGCTGCGCCAGGACCACCGTGGCGCCCTGCTTGATGATGCCGGACTTCTCGGTGGCGATCTCGGCGGTGGTGTTGCCGAGGCGGTCGGTGTGGTCGAGGTCGATGGGGGTGACGACGGCGACGCCCGCCTCGATCACGTTCGTCGCGTCCCAGGTGCCGCCCATGCCGACCTCGACGACCGCCACGTCGACCGGCGCGTCCGCGAAGGCCGCGTACGCCATACCGGTGACGACCTCGAAGAAGGAGAGCCGGAACTCCTCGCGCGCGTCGACCATCTCGACGTACGGCTTGATGTCGTCGTACGTCTCGACGAAACGCTCGGCGGAGATCGGCAGGCCGTCCAGGCTGATGCGCTCGGTGATCGACTGGACGTGCGGCGAGGTGTAGCGCCCCGTGCGCAGCTCGAAGGCGCCGAGCAGGGCCTCGATCATCCGGGCGGTGGAGGTCTTGCCGTTGGTGCCGGTGATGTGGATCGTCGGGTAGGCGCGCTGCGGCTCGCCCAGGACGTCCATCAGCGCGGCGATCCGGGTGACCGACGGCTCCAGCTTGGTCTCGCCCCAGCGGCCCGCAAGCTCGGTCTCGACCGCGCGAAGCGCCGCGTCGACCTCGGGGTCGGCCGGGCGGCCGGGGACGGCGTCCCCCTGGGGCGCTCCGCCGTGGGTGCGCAGGGTGCGGCTGCCGGCCTCGATCACCGCCAGGTCGGGGTCTCTGGTGGTCTCGGCCTCGACGATCTCGTCGAAGTCGTCGGCTTCACTGGGGTCGGGCTGCTCGGTCACGGGACCAGTCTACGGAGGGGTACCGACAGGACCTTGGACCCGCCCCTTTCGGGACGTTCGACCCCCGGGTCACACAGGCTCACCGGGCAAACTTGGCGATCATGGACATAGGGATCGACCTCGGCACGGCCAACACGCTTCTCTACGCCCGTGGGCAGGGCATCGTGCTCAACGAACCGTCCGTGGTGGCGATGAAGGAGGGCGGCCGGGCCGCGCTCGCCGTCGGCACGGAGGCCAAGGAGACCATCGGCCGCACGCCAGGATCGATCACCGCCATCAGGCCGCTGCGCGACGGTGTGATCAGCGACTACGAGGCGGCCGAGGAAATGATCCGCCACTTCGTGAAGAAGGCCGTGCCGGGGCGCCGCCCGCGTACGCGCATGGTGGTGTGCGTGCCGGGCGGGGTGACCCCGGTGGAGCGGCGCGCCATCGTGCACGCATCGCGGCGGGCCGGCGCGAAGGCCGTGCACATCATCGAGGAGCCGATGGCGGCGGCGATGGGGGCGGGCCTTCCGGTCGCGGACCCGCGCGGCTCCATGGTGGTCGACATCGGCGGCGGCACCACCGAGGTCGCCGTGATCTCGCTCGGCGGCATCGTGACCTCGCAGTCCCTGCGGGTGGGCGGCGACCGGCTGGACACCGCGATCACCGACTACGTACGCAAGGAGCACTCGCTGCTCATAGGCGAGCGCACCGCCGAGGACGTCAAGTGCGCGATCGGGTCGGCGTGGCCGGTGCCGGGCCAGGACGAGCTGGAGGAGCGGACGTTCACCGTCCGGGGCCGGGAGAAGGTGCGCGGGCTCCCCAAGACGCTCTCGCTCGGCGCGCGCGAGGTGCGGGCCGCACTCGACGAGCCCGTCGAGGCGATCATCGCGGCGGTACGGGTCACCCTGGAGGAATGCCCGCCGGAGCTGGCCGGCGACGTGATGGAGCACGGCATCGTACTGACCGGCGGCGGCGCACTGCTGCCCGGCCTCGACCTGCGCATCGCCTCCGCGACCGGCATCCCGGTGTTCGTGGCGGACGCCCCGCTCGACTGTGTGGTGCTGGGCGCGGGCCGGTGCGTGGAGGACTTCGACCAGCTGCAGAAGCTGCTCGTGGGCACGTAGGGCCCACCCCGGGCCCTGCGCGGTCCGTCGCGGTGTTGCGCGTCCGGCACAGTCCGGCCGACGGTTCTGGCGCGGTCCTGCGCGAACCGTTCAGCCGACCGCCCCGGCCGGAAGCGTCGCCCGCACCTCGTACGTGGTGTCGGTCCGGGTCGTCGCCAGCGAGCCGCCCATGCTCTCCACCCGCTCCCGCATCGAGAACGTGCCCGTCCCCGTGGAGACCGGCGCCTTCACCGGCGCCAGGCGGGGCAGCGGGTTCTGCACGGTGACCACGAGGTCTCCCGCGGCCAGCCGGATCGTCACCGCGACCGGCTCGCCCTGGGCGTGCTTGACCGAGTTGGTCAGGCACTCCTGGACCACCCGGTACACCGCCGCCTGCCGCAGCGGGGAGAGCCGGTGCGCGGCCGGCTCGATGTCGAGACCCACCGGCGTGCCCGCGAGGCGGCTCTCCTCGGCGAGCGCCGGCAGGCCGTCGAGACCCGGCGTGGCGGTCCGCTCGTCGGCGCGCCGCACGATGATCTCGTTCAGCATGAGGTGGGCCCGGCGGGCGCTGTCGGCGAGCTCCTCGAAGTCCTTGTGGTGCGGCTCGTTCCTGGCCCGCACCGCGAGCACCTCGGAGCGCACCGCGAGCATCGTCAGCTCGCGGCCCACCATGTCGTGCACGTCCCTGGCCACCGAGACCCGCTCGGCCTGTACGGCGTGCAGCGCCGCGCTCTCGGCGCGCTGCACCTCCAGCTCGTGGACGAGGTCGTGCCGGTAGGCCGAGATGCCGACGCCGGACGCGAGCACCCCCACCGGCACCACGATCGCCAGGAACGAACTGAGTGTCTCGCCCCGGATGTCGGGCCAGCCCGGCAGGTTGAACAGGACGTACGCCACCGCGATGTACCCGCAGGTCGCGAGGATGCCCGCGCGGCGCCCCCGGAAGCGGCCCAGCGAGTACAGCGCGAACTGCACCAGGTTCAGCTGGTGCAGCCACCCCAGATAGCCGAGCGCCACCAGGTACGGCAGCCACGGCCACCGGCGCCGCAGCAGCAGCGTGGCCGCGCCGAGCGCCAGGACGGGGGGTGCCGTGTAGCTGTTGAGGGAGTTGTCACCCCGGGCCAGACCCGGCACGTCGAGGATCATCAGGCCGAAGCAACTCAGCGCGATCAGCACGTCCATCGCCCGGTCCTCGCCCACCCAGCGCGCGCTCGCGGCACGCGCAGCCGCGGCCGCGCGCCGGGGCGCGGAAGAGGAGGGCGGGGTGAGCATGCCCTCCATCATCCAAGGTCTTTGGGCCCGGGCGCCTAAGCCGAACGGCCTAAATTTAGTGATATGTCGCACGCGCCTCCCGTTCTTTCGGCCCTCCCCCGACGGCCCTGCGGCTCCCTAGCGTGGCCCTATGCCCGCCCCCTCCTCCTCCCGCCGCCCGGCGCGCGGCACCGCCCTGCTCCTGCTGATCGGCGGGCTGCTCGGCACCCTCGCATCGGGCGTCTTGACCGCGGACCGCATCCGCACCCTGGAGAACCCGGCCTTCTCCCCCGGCTGCACCATCAACGCGGTCCTCAGCTGCGGCGACGTGATGAACACCTGGCAGGGCAATCTGCTCGGTTTCCCCACCATGCTGCTCGGCGTCGGCGCGTTCGCCGCCCTCGCGGCGCTGGGGCTCGCCCTGGTCGCGGAAGCCGCGTTCCCGCGATGGCTGTGGCTCGGCATCTGGGCGGGCGTCACGGCGGGCTTCGCCTTCACGGTGTGGCTGATCGGCCAGTGCCTGTACGTCATCGGGGCGCTGTGCCCGTGGTGCCTGCTGGTGTGGGCGGTGATGATCCCGCTGTTCTGGTACGTCACCCGTCAGGTCGCCCGGCCCGGTGCCTGGGTGCGCCGGGTGGTGCCGCACTGGCTGGTGCCGCTCACGATGTACGCGGTGGTGGCGGCGCTGGTGTGGGCGGAACTCGGCGACCGGCTGTTCTGACCGACCCGCGCACTGATTGGTACGCACATCCCCACGCGCACCTGCCGCGTACGCATTTGCCCCGTAGGCACCCGCCGCGCACGCACTTGCCCCGCACGCACTGCCCCGTACGCACTGCCCCGTACGCACGCGAAAGGGCCCCCAGGAGCTCGGTGCTCCGGAGGCCCTTCACCCGACCTCAGGCCTGCGGCAGACCGGCGATCTGGTTGCTGATGCGCGCGATGTCGGCCTCGGCCTTGGCGAGCCGCGTGCGGATCTTGTCGACCACGTTGTCCGGGGCCTTCGCGAGAAACGCCTCGTTGCCGAGCTTCTTGTTGGCGTCCGCCTTCTCCTTCTCGGCCGCCCCGAGGTCCTTGGTCAGGCGCTTGCGCTCGGCCTCGACGTCGATCGTGCCGGACAGGTCGAGCGCGACCGTGGCGCCCGCGACGGGCAGCGAGGCGGTGGCGTGGAAACCCTCGCCGGCCGGCTGGAGCCGCAGCAGCTGACGGATGGCCGCCTCGTGCGGGGCGAGCGCGGTGCCGGTGAGGGTGAGCTCGGCCGGGACCTTCTGACCGGGCTGGAGCCCCTGGTCGGAACGGAAGCGGCGGACCTCGGTGACGACCTGCTGGACCAGCTCGATCTCCCGCTCGGCGGCCTCGTCGCGGAAGCCGCTGTCCTTCGGCCAGTCGGCGATGACGAGGGACTCGCCCCCGGTCAGCGTCGTCCACAGCGTGTCCGTGACGAAGGGGACGACCGGGTGCAGGACCCGCAGCATCACGTCGAGGACCTCACCGAGGACCCGGCCGGAGACCTTCGCCTGCTCGCCGCCCGCGAAGAACGTCGTCTTCGACAGCTCGACGTACCAGTCGAAGACCTCGTCCCACGCGAAGTGGTAGAGCGCCTCGCTGAGCTTCGCGAACTGGTAGTCCTCGTAGTACGCGTCGACCTCGGCCACGGTCTTGTTGAGCCGCGACAGGATCCAGCGGTCGGTCGCCGACAGCTGCTCCACGGGCGGGAGTTCACCCTCGACGGTCGCACCGTTCATCAGCGCGAAGCGCGTCGCGTTCCAGATCTTGTTGGCGAAGTTCCGGGACGCCTGGACCCAGTCCTCGCCGATCGGGACGTCCGCGCCCGGGTTGGCGCCCTTGGCCAGGGTGAAACGGACGGCGTCCGAGCCGTAGTTGTCCATCCAGTCCAGCGGGTCGACCGCGTTCGGGTTGGACTTCGACATCTTCTTGCCGAACTCGTCACGGACCAGACCGGTCAACGCGACCGTTTTGAACGGGACTTCGCCGTCCATGGCGTACAGGCCGAACATCATCATCCGGGCGACCCAGAAGAAGATGATGTCGTGGCCGGTGAGCAGGACGTCGGTCGAGTAGAACTTCTCCAGGTCGGCGGTCTTCTCCGGCCAGCCCAGCGTGGAGAACGGCCACAGGCCGGAGGAGAACCAGGTGTCCAGGACGTCGGGGTCCTGGTGCCAGCCGTCGCCCGTCGGGATCTCGTCGTCGGGTCCGACGCAGACGACCTGGCCCTCGGGGCCGTACCAGATCGGGATGCGGTGGCCCCACCACAGCTGGCGCGAGATGCACCAGTCGTGCATGTTGTCGACCCAGTCGAAGTACCGCTTCGACATGTCCTCGGGGTGGATCTTGACCCGGCCGTCACGGACCGCGTCACCGGCGGCCTGCGCGAGCGGGCCGACCTTGACCCACCACTGCATGGACAGGCGCGGCTCGACCGTGGTCTTGCAGCGCGAGCAGTGGCCCACCGAGTGCATGTAGGGGCGCTTCTCGGCGACGATGCGGCCCTGCTCCTTGAGCGCACCGACGATCGCCGAACGCGCCTCGTAGCGGTCGAGCCCCTGGAACGGGCCCGGGACCGTGATGATGCCGCGCTCGTCCATGACGGTGATCGAGTCGAGGTTGTGCCGCTGCCCGATGGCGAAGTCGTTCGGGTCGTGCGCCGGGGTCACCTTGACGCAGCCGGTGCCGAACTCGGGGTCGACATGCGCGTCCGCGACGACCGGGATGGAGCGGTCGGTCAGCGGCAGCTTGATGAGCGTGCCCACCAAATGCTGGTACCGCTCGTCGTCGGGGTGGACGGCGATCGCGGTGTCGCCCAGCATCGTCTCGGCGCGCGTCGTGGCGACGACCAGGGTGGCGTCCCCCTCGCCGTACTTCAGCGAGACGAGCTCACCCGGGTCCTCCTGGTACTCCACCTCGATGTCCGAGATGGCGGTCAGACAGCGCGGGCACCAGTTGATGATGCGCTCGGCCCGGTAGATCAGCTCGTCGTCGTACAGGTTCTTGAAGATGGTCTGGACGGCCTTGGACAGGCCCTCGTCCATGGTGAACCGCTCACGCGACCAGTCCAGGCCCGCGCCGAGCCGCTTGAGCTGGCCGAGGATGCGGCCGCCGTACTCGCCCTTCCACTGCCAGACCCGCTCGGTGAACGCCTCACGGCCGAGATCCTGGCGGGACTTGCCCTCCTCGGCGAGCTGCTGCTCGACCTTGTTCTGCGTGGCGATGCCCGCGTGGTCCATGCCGGGCAGCCACAGCGTCTCGTACCCCTGCATCCGCTTGCGGCGGGTGAGGGCGTCCATGAGCGTGACCTGGAAGGCATGGCCCAGGTGCAGCGCGCCCGTGACGTTCGGCGGCGGAATGACGATGGTGTACGGGGCCTTGTCGGACCCGGAGTCGGCGGTGAAGTACCCGCGCTCTACCCAGCGCTCGTACAGCTTCCCCTCTACCTCGGCCGGCGCGTACTGGGTCGGCAGTTCGGTGATGGGCGCTGGATTCTGCTGCTGAGTGTTCTCGGTCACCGGGCCAGTTTAGAGGTGTCACGGGCCCGTACTGAAACGGGAAGTTTTCGTAACGGTGGGCCCCCCGATGCGGTGTGTCGGCGCCGCTTCGGTCAGGATGTCCGGATCGGATAAGCATTCCTAGGGGGAACCCAGCAATGAGTCACAACCAGCCGGGCCCGTACGGCGGCCAGCCCCAGCAGCCCGGCCCGTACGGCCAGCAGCCTCCGCAGCAGCCCTACGGGCAGCCCGGCCAGCCGCAGCCCGGCTACGGCTACCCTCAGCAGGCCCCCCAGGGCGTGCCGCCGCAACAGCCGGGCCCCTATGGCCAGCAGCCCCCGCAGCAGCCCTACGGCTACCCGCAGCAGCAGCCCGGCCCGTACGGCCAGCAGCCCCAGCAGGGTCCGTACGGCCAGCCCCAGCAGCCCCCGTACGGTCAGCAGCCTCCGTACGGCGGCCCGATGCAGCCCGTGCCGCCGGCGCCGAAGAAGAAGACCGGCCTGATCATTACGGCGGCCGTCGTGGCGGTCGCGGTCATCGGTGGCGGCGTGTGGTTCCTCACGAAGGACGGCGGCGCGAGCAACAGCGACGTGTCGGCGAGCACGAAGGGCTACAAGATCGTTCCGCCGGCGGCGGTCGATGAGTACAAGAAGTCCGCCAAGGGCGACACGACGACGCCCATGACCGCGGACCAGAAGTCGAAGGCCGAGGCTCTCGGCGTCAAGAACCCGCAGCAGACCGGCGCGCAGTACCAGTCGGGCGACGGCTCGAACCCGCTGGCCGCCAAGGTGCTCAGCTTCCAGGGTGTCTGGGGCGACATCACCGACCCCGCCAAGGTGATCGACGCGTCGTTCGTGAACGCCAAGGACAACACCAATAAGCAGCCGGACGTCAAGGTCGAGCTCGTAGGCGAGGCCAAGGCCGTGAAGCCGGCCGGGTTCTCGGGCGCGCTGATGAAGTGCCAGAACATGAAGATGACCAACTCGGGCGACGACGGGTCGGCCGCGAAGGGGCCGAAGGAACTCCTGATCCCGATCTGCGTCTGGGCCGACTACAGCACGTACGGCGTCGTGGACGAGGTGGACCTGGCCAAGGCCGCCACGGGGGGCGGCCCCAGCCAGGACGATGTCGCCAAGCTGACGGCCTCGCTCTACAACTCGGCCCGCCAGAAGGCCCAGTAAGAGCCCAGTCGCTCGCGGAACACGCCAAAGGGGCGCCCGGTCAAGGAAGTTGACCGGGCGCCCCTTTGCCGTGCCTGCCGTGCCTGCGCTGCTCTGCTCGCCGTACCTGCTTTACCGCTGAGCCCGGCGCAGCGCTACGCGCTCTTCTCGTGCCGTCCGTCGTTCTTCACGATGCGCGGCTCGCGCGGGACCAGCGTCGGGTTGACGTTGTTGCGGACCACGTCGGCGGTGATGACGACACGGGCGACGTCCTTGCGGGACGGGACCTCGTACATCACCGACTGGAGGACCTCCTCCATGATGGCGCGCAGGCCGCGCGCGCCGGTGCCGCGCAGGATGGCCTGGTCGGCGATGGCCTCCAGGGCCGGGCGGTCGAAGTCCAGCTCCACGCCGTCGAGTTCGAACAGGCGCTGGTACTGCTTGACCAGCGCGTTGCGCGGCTCGACCAGGATCTGCAGGAGGGCCTCGCGGTCGAGGTTGTGGACCGAGGTCAGGACGGGGAGCCGGCCGATGAACTCGGGGATCATCCCGAACTTCACCAGGTCCTCCGGCATGACCTCCTGGAACTGGTCGCTCGCCTCGATCTCCCGCTTGGAGCGGATCGTGGCGCCGAAGCCGATGCCCTTGGCGCCGGCCCGCGACTCGATGATCTTCTCAAGTCCCGCGAAGGCGCCGCCCACGATGAACAGCACGTTCGTCGTGTCGATCTGGATGAACTCCTGGTGCGGGTGCTTGCGTCCGCCCTGCGGCGGTACGGAGGCGGTGGTGCCCTCCAGGATCTTCAGCAGGGCCTGCTGGACGCCCTCGCCGCTGACGTCGCGCGTGATCGACGGGTTCTCGCTCTTGCGGGCGACCTTGTCGATCTCGTCGATGTAGATGATCCCGGTCTCGGCCTTCTTGACGTCGTAGTCGGCGGCCTGGATCAGCTTGAGCAGGATGTTCTCGACGTCCTCGCCGACGTAGCCCGCCTCGGTGAGCGCGGTGGCGTCGGCGATGGCGAACGGCACGTTGAGCATGCGCGCCAGGGTCTGCGCGAGCAGCGTCTTGCCGGAGCCGGTGGGGCCGAGGAGCAGGATGTTGGACTTGGCGAGCTCGATCGCGTCGTCGCGGCTCGTGCCGCCGCCGTTCTCGCCGGCCTGGACCCGCTTGTAGTGGTTGTAGACCGCCACCGAGAGGGCCTTCTTCGCGGGCTCCTGCCCGACGACGTACCCCTCAAGGAACTCGTAGATCTCGCGCGGCTTGGGGAGTTCCTCCCACCGCACCTCGGAGGACTCGGCGAGTTCCTCCTCGATGATCTCGTTGCAGAGGTCGATGCACTCGTCGCAGATGTACACACCGGGGCCTGCGATGAGCTTCTTCACCTGCTTCTGGCTCTTTCCGCAGAACGAGCACTTGAGCAGGTCGCCGCCGTCACCGATGCGTGCCACGAGGTGCTTCCCCTTCGCCTGGGAGGCGCCATGTGCGCCGCCTCCTGGTGCTTACTGCGTTGTCCGGGGGGACGCCCCCGGGCCCCCCTACCGACGGTACCTTGCCGGGCCCCTCGTTCGGGCCCCCCTTGGCGCGGTTCACTTGTGCGTGGACCGCGCCGGGGTCACCGAAGCGGGTCAGGCGGCCGAGGAGGCCGCCGTCTTGCGGGTCGACACGATCTGGTCGACCAGGCCATAGGACAGCGCGTCCTCGGCCGTGAGGATCTTGTCGCGCTCGATGTCGTCGCGGATCTTCTCGATCGGCGTCGTCGAGTGCTTGGCCAGCATGTCCTCGAGCTGCGTACGCATCCGGAGGATTTCGTTGGCCGCGATCTCCAGGTCGGAGAGCTGCTCGCGGCCGGTGCCGCCCGACGGCTGGTGGATCAGGACACGCGCGTTGGGCAGCGCCATGCGCTTGCCCGGCGTGCCGGCGGCGAGCAGGACGGCGGCGGCGGAGGCCGCCTGGCCCATGCAGACCGTCTGGATGTCGGGCTTCACGAACTGCATGGTGTCGTAGATCGCCGTGAGGGCGGTGAACGAACCGCCCGGGCTGTTGATGTAGATGGAGATGTCGCGGTCCGGGTCCATCGACTCCAGGCACAGGAGCTGCGCCATCACGTCGTTGGCGGACGCGTCGTCGATCTGCACGCCGAGGAAGATCACGCGCTCTTCGAAGAGCTTCGCGTACGGGTCGTACTCACGGACGCCCTGCGAGGTGCGCTCGACGAAGCGCGGGACGATGTAGCGGTTGTCGACCTGCGGGCCGGTGTAAAGGCCGCTGGCGTTGGCCGAGTTGACGTTGCTCATGGGGGTGTTCACCATCCTGGTGGCGTTCAAGTGGGCAAGGGTAGCGGTGCGGGTCCGGGGGCTCAGGCCCCGGTGCCGCCGCCGCCCGGAACGCCCGAGGCGGCGGAGATGATCTCGTCGATGAGGCCGTACGCCTTGGCCTCCTCCGCCGTGTACCAGCGGTCGCGGTCGCCGTCGCGGATGATCGTCTCGACGGTCTGGCCGGAGTGCGCGGCAGTGATCTCCGCCATGCGCCTCTTCGTACGGATCAGGTACTCGGCCTGGATCTTGATGTCGGAGGCGGTGCCACCGATGCCGGCGGAGCCCTGGTGCATCAGGATGTCGGTGTTGGGGAGCGCGAAGCGCTTGCCCGCGGCGCCGCCGGTCAGCAGGAACTGGCCCATCGATGCGGCCATGCCCATGCCGATGGTGACGACGTCGTTCTGGATGTACTGCATGGTGTCGTAGACCGCCATGCCGGCGGTCACCGAGCCACCGGGGCTGTTGATGTAGAGGTAGATGTCCTTGTCCTGGTCGGCGGCGGCCAGGAGGAGCATCTGGGCGGTGATCTTGTTGGCGATCTCGTCGTCGACCTGCTGGCCGAGGAAGATGATGCGGTCGTTGAGCAGTCGGCTGTAGACCTGGTCACCGAGGCCACCACCGAGGGACGGCTCACCGGCGGCGTAAGGCATCAGATTCGTCACGTATCCACCTGCTCGTCTCTGACGGCTCCGGCCGTCTCAGCGTCTTCGTTCCGGGGGCGCGGACTCCGGCTCGCCAGACTCCACCACCCTCGTATTCATGGACCCTAACGCGCAGGTGGGACAACGCCATCCCGGTTCCCGAACTGTTCGCTCGGAGCGCAAGGTGGTTGAAGGGGAATGCAGGCGGATGGAGGGGCGTCGCGACGGACCATCAGCTACGGACGAGGGCCCGTACGCCACTGCGTACGGGCCCTCGCGCGGGTCATGGTGAGGCTCAGGCCTCGGTCTTCTCCGCGGCCTCGGCCTCGGCGGGCTCGGCGTCGGAGGCGGCCTCGACCGTCTCGGTGGCCTCGTCCTCGTCGTCCTCCAGGTCGACGACCTCACCGTTGGTGTCGGTGACCTTGGCGGCCTCGACGACGACGGCGAGCGCCTTGCCGCGGGCGACCTCGCCGACGAGCATCGGCACCTGGCCACCCTCGACGACGGCCTGGGCGAACTGGTCGGGGGTCATGCCGGAGGTCTGCGCGCGCCGCATGAGGTGCTCGGTGAGCTCCTCCTGGTTGACGTTCAGCTTCTCCTTGTTGACCAGCTCGTCGAGGATGAACTGCGTCTTGATGCCCTTGACCGCCTGCTCCTCGGTCTCGGCGGTGAACTCTTCCTCCGTCTTGCCCTGGATCTCCAGGTACTTGGCGAGGTCGATGCCCATCTGGCCGAGCTGGTGGTGCTCGAGGTTGTGCTTGCGGGTCTGGATCTCGTCCGCGAGGAGCTTCTCGGGGATCGGGACCTCGGCCAGCTTCAGGAGCTCGTCGAGGACGCGCTCCTGGGCCTGGGTGGCCTGGTCGTACTGCTTCATGTTCTCAAGGCGCTTGCGGCTGTCGGCCTTGAGCTCGTCCAGGGTGTCGAACTCCGACGCGAGCTGCGCGAAGTCGTCGTCCAGGGCGGGCAGTTCACGGGCGGCGACCTGGGTGACCTTGACGGTGACCTCGGCCTCCTTGCCCTCGGCCGAGCCGCCCTTGAGCTCGGAGGAGAAGGTGGCCTCGCCACCGGCCTCCAGGCCCTTCACGGCCTCGTCGATGCCGTCGAGGAGCTCGCCGGAACCGATGGTGTACGAGACACCCTCGGCCACGCCGTCCTCCAGGACCTCGCCGTCGACCTTGGCCTGCAGGTCGATCGTGACGACGTCGCCGTCCTCGGCGGCACGCTCGACGGGGGAGGTCGAGGCGAAGCGCTCGCGGAGCTGCTCCACGGACTTCTCGACGTCCTCGTCGCTGACCTCGACGGCGTCAACGGTGACCTCGATGCCGGAGTAGTCCGGGATCTCGATGGTCGGGCGGATGTCGACCTCCGCGGTGAAGTTCAGCGTCTCGCCGTCCTTCAGCTCGGTGATGTCGACCTCGGGCTGACCCAGCGGGTTGAGCTCCGCCTCGTTGATCGCCTCGGTGTAGAACTTCGGAAGCGCGTCATTGACGGCCTCTTCGAGCACGGCGCCACGACCGAACCGCTGGTCGATCACTCGGGCCGGGATCTTGCCCTTACGGAAGCCCTTGACCGTGACCTGCTGGTTGATCTTCTTGTACGCCGCGTCGAGGCTGTCCTTGAGCTCCTCGAAGGGCACCTCGACAGTGAGCCGAACCCGAGTCGGGTTCAGGGTCTCCACGGCGCTCTTCACGGTTCGGTCTCCTTGTGGCTGACTTCTGTGGGGTTCTGCCGCAGACCGACGGTCTGGAGCGGATGGGGCCCGGTACATCGGATTCATCAGACACACGGGCACGCAGCTTGCATAGTAACCGCAAGCGGGATGCCTCCCACAATGTGATCTTGATACGCGGAGGCCACGGCGATCGGACGCCGGTGATGCTGGTCGGGGTGGCGGGATTTGAACCCACGGCCTTCCGCTCCCAAAGCGGACGCGCTACCAAGCTGCGCCACACCCCGTCGGTGCGAGACGTAGGGTACATGCCCGCGGCGAGCGCGTCGGCCGCTTTGTCCGGCGCCACCGCCGGACGCGGGCTCGCGGCGCTCCTGGGGTGCGCGCCCGCGGGGTGCGCGGCGACGCCCGGGGAGTTCGTCGGGGCGCGGTGTGCGCGGCCGGGGGGTGACCCGCTACGATGCTCTACGTGCCGCGGTCGCCATGACCTGCGGCGCGATGCTTGCGGGCGTAGCTCAATGGTAGAGCCCTAGTCTTCCAAACTAGCTACGCGGGTTCGATTCCCGTCGCCCGCTCCATGCAGTGAACAAGCAGGTCGGAGCCGGTAGCCGCGTCACGCGGAGACCGGCTCTTCCTGTTGGGCACGCTTTTCCGGTACGGGGGCGGCGGCGCGCGAAGGCCGGGCCGGCCGGGCCTTCGCTAGAACTTGATCTGGTTGATCGACTGAGCTATCGAGTCGAGGAAATGCTGGATCGAGGGCGCCATGCCCGTCGAGGCCAGGAAGAAGCCGAAGAGTATTGCCACGATGGCCGGGCCGGCCTTCATGGAGCCGCCGCGGATGAGCACCACGAGGACGACCGCCAACAACAGCACCACTGACAGTGAGATGGCCACAACTGATCACACACCCTTGGTCGGTCCGCCTTGCCGGCCCGGGAGCATGCCGCCCACACCCCCACGGTGACTATCGTGCCACCAACACCCCTGTGGTTGTTCCCCGGTGACGCATCGCCAACGCCAACGATCAGGTGAATCAGGCCAATCGGGCCGCGCCCCTACGGGTTTCGGCGAGCCCGAGCAGGCGGCGTACCTCGGTGAACTCGGCCGTCGGGCGCGCCCATCAGCAGGCGGGCCGTCGCATCGTCAGGCGTTCCGCCGGATCAGCAGCAGCGCCCGGTCGTCGTTGACGTCCTTGGCCACCGCCTCGATCAGATGCCAGGCCGCGCCGCCGAAGCCCGTCGAGACATAGCGGTCGGCCTCGCCGGTGAGCCGGTCGATGCCTTCGCTGATGTCACGTTCGGAGGTTTCCACCAGGCCGTCGGTGAAGAGCATCAGGACGTCGCCGGGGGCGAGGGAACCCTTGGCGGGGTGGAATTCCGCGCCGTCGTACACGCCGAGGAGGGGCCCTTCGGCGGCCTGTTCCTGCCAGCGGCCGGAACCCGCGTGGAGCTGGAGCGCCGGAGGGTGGCCGGCGGAGAGGAGTTCGTAGTCGCCGGAGTCGAGGTCGAGTACGAGGTGGATGGCGGTGGCGAAGCCCTCGTCCCAGTCCTGGCGGAGCAGATAGCCGTTGGCGGCGGGCAGGAAGGCGTGCGGGGGCAGCGAGCCGAGCAGCCCGCCGAAGGCGCCGGAGAGCAGCAGGGCGCGCGAACCGGCGTCCATGCCCTTGCCGGACACGTCGGTGAGGACGATCTCCAGGGTGCGGCCGCCGCTGGTGCGCGCGGCGACGACGAAGTCGCCGGAGAAGGACTGGCCGCCCGCGGGCCGCAGCGCCATCTCGCGGTGCCAGCCCTTGGGGAGCTGCGGCAGCGCGCTCTGCACCCGGATGCGTTCGCGCAGGTCGAAGAGCATGGTGCCGCCGCGCCGCCAGGGCACCCCGACCCGGGCCCTGAACTGGGCGATGAGGAGCCCGAAGAGGCCGCACGCCGCCACCACGAGGACGATTCCCGGGGTGACCCGCGAGGGCCCCGCGGTGTACGGGCCGAGCCGTACCGACTCCACGATCAGGGCGGCCGCGGCGGCCGCGTACAGGCCGAGCAGGTTCGCGGGGCGCAGCAGCAGCCCGCCCGCCACGATCGGCAGGACCAGTGCGGAAGGCGCGCACCAGACGGGGGCGAGGAGGGTGGCGCAAGTGATGGCGGGCACGGTGAGGAGCAGCGCGCCCAGGGCGATCCAGTCGGAGCCGTCGCCGCGGAAGTAGTCGACGCCGGATCTGCGCACCGCGGTGCGGACCCGGTGCAGCGCCTTGCGCCACCGGGCGGTGAACGAGTCCGCTCTCATCGCACGTGCCATTGCCCAGGACCCTATCCAGCCGGTGGCGCCGCGCGCAGGCGCCCCCTGACGCCCGACCCGGACGGGGGGTGCGGGAAATCCGGTCGCCCGGGAGGCGTGCGCCCTGCTAGGCATGGCATATGACGATCGAACTGCGCGTTCTTGATCCGGCCGAGTGGGACGAGTGGTACGGCGCCCTCGTGGTCGCCTTCGGCGGGATACCGGACGCTCCCGAGGACGCGGAGATGTGGCACGAGGTCATCGACCCCGGGCGGTCGATCGCGGTGTGGGACGGCGCGCAGTGTGTGGGCGCCACCAGCACGTACGCGTTCCGGCTGAGCGTGCCCGGCGGCGCCGTGGTGCCGGCCGCGGGCGTGACCGCCGTCGGTGTGATCGGCACCCACCGCCGCCGCGGCATCCTCACGTCGATGATGCGCCGCCAGCTCGACGACCTGCGCGAGCGCGGCGAGGCGCTCGCCGTCCTGACGGCGTCCGAGCCCGCCATCTACGGGCGGTTCGGGTACGGCGTCGCCACGATGGCGCTGTCCGCAGAGATCGACACGGCGCGGGTGCGGCTGGACGTGCCGCCGGGCACCGATGACGTACGGCTGCGCTATGTGAAGGTGAAGGACTCGCTCGCGGCGTGCGAGGAGCTGTACGCGCGTCTGGTGCCGCGCCGCCCGGGCATGCTGGCCCGGCAGCCCGGCTGGGACCGGTTCACCACGATCGACCCGGAGTCCTACCGGGATGGCGCCTCACCGCTGCAGTGCGTGCTCGCCGAGCGGGACGGGGAGCTCGTCGGATACGCGCGCTACCGGGTCTCCGTGAAGTCGGAGGCGACGGGCGTGGACGGCAGGGTGGTGCTGAGCGATCTGGAGGCCGTGGACCCGGCGGTGGCCGCGGCGCTGTGGCGCTATCTGTTCGGTGTCGACCTGACCAATGCCGTGGAGGTGAAGGACCGGCCGGTGGACGACGCGTTCCAGCATCTCGTCTCCGACGTGCGCCGGTGCGGGCTGCGGCTGCGGGACCGCATGCACGTACGCCTGGTGGATGTGGGCGCGGCGCTCGAGGCGCGGACGTACGCGACGCCCGTCGACGTGGTCTTCGAGGTCGAGGACGCCCTCTGTCCGTGGAACGCGGGCCGCTGGCGGCTGACCGGCGACGCGAAGGGCGCGTCCTGTGTACGCACCGAGGACCCGGCCGAACTGGCATTGTCCGTACGGGAGTTGGGCGCGGCCTATCTCGGCGGTGTCCCGCTCGCCTCACTGGCCGGCGCGGGCCGGGTGCGGGAGCTGCGCGCCGGGGCGCTGACCGAGGCCTCGACGGCGTTCGGCAGCGTGCTCGCGCCGTGGCTGCCTCACGGCTTCTGACAGCCGGGGCACCAGAACAGGTTGCGGGCGGCGAGGCCCGCGGTGCGGATCTCGTCGCCGCAGATGTGGCAGGGCATGGCCGCCCGGCGGTAGACGTACACCTCGCCGCCGTGGTCGTCCACGCGCGGCGGGCGGCCCATCGCCTCGGGCGTGTGCTCGGGGCGGACGGTGTCGATCCGGTTGAGCCGGACACCTTCGCGCATCAGCTCCACCAGGTCGGCCCAGATGGCGTCCCACTCGGCGCGGGCGAGGTCCTTGCCGAGCCGGTAGGGGTCGATGCGGTGCCGGAAGAGGACCTCGGCGCGGTAGACGTTGCCGACGCCCGCGACGACCTTCTGGTCCATGAGCAGGGCGGCGATGGTGGTGCGGCTCTTCGAGATCCGCTGCCAGGCCTTCTCGCCGGTGTCGTCGGCCCGCAGCGGGTCGGGGCCGAGCCGGTCGTGTATCGCCTGCTTCTCGCCGTCGGTGATCAGCGCGCAGGTCGTCGGCCCGCGCAGATCGGCGTACGCGGTGTCGTTCAGGAGGCGCAGCCGCACGGTGTCGGTGGGCGGCGGCGCCGGGGTGTCACCGAAGCCGTACTTGCCGAAGAGGCCGAGGTGGATGTGGACCCAGCCCGTGGGCCCGAAGCCGAGAAAGAGGTGCTTGCCGTGGGCTTCGGCGCCCTCCATGACCTGGCCGTCGACCAGGGCCGCGCCGTCCGAGAACTTGCCCTGGGGGCTGGACGCGCGCAGCGGCCGGCCGCCGAACCTCAGATCGTGGTCGGCGGCCAGGCGGTGGATGGTGTGACCCTCGGGCATGGGCCGTGATCAGCCCTGCTGGGGGTGGTGGGCCGGGATCTCGGGGAGCTTGCCGGTGGTCTCGTACGCGGTGAGCATCTCGATGCGGCGGGTGTGGCGCTCCTCGCCCGAGTACGGCGTGGCGAGGAAGATCTCGACGAACTTGGTCGCCTCCTCCTCGGTGTGCATCCGGCCGCCGATGGAGATCACGTTGGCGTTGTTGTGCTCACGGCCGAGGGCCGCGGTCTGCTCGCTCCAGGCCAGTGCGGCGCGGACGCCCCTGACCTTGTTGGCGGCGATCTGCTCGCCGTTGCCGGAGCCGCCGATCACGATGCCGAGCGCCTGAGGGTCGGCGGCCGTCTTCTCGGCGGCCCGCAGACAGAACGGCGGGTAGTCGTCCTGGGCGTCGTAGATGTGCGGACCGCAGTCCACGGGCTCGTGCCCGTGGGCGGTGAGCCACTCGACGAGGTGGTTCTTGAGTTCGAAGCCGGCATGGTCGGAGCCGAGGTACACGCGCATGTACCGAGTGTGACATGCGCGGCGCTGGGCAGGGCTGAGCGGGGTGGAGTCCAAGGTCCCGGTCGGTCAGGACTTCGGTCCCCGTCTAACGATCCGGATTCAGGCCTTCCGTCCCGAAGCCGACCAGGTTTGAATACCCGGGCTCGTGACCCGAGTGCTCCGAAGACGTAAGGAAGCGTTCATGACCTCGCAGCCGTCCCTTGCGAAGGAAGACCGCGTGCCCGGTGAACCCGGTGATGCGCAGGTGCCCGACAGCGGCCTCAAGGCCGGACTCAAGAACCGCCATCTGTCCATGATCGCCATCGGCGGTGTGATCGGCGCCGGCCTGTTCGTGGGCTCCGGATCCGGCATCGCCGCGGCCGGCCCCGCCATTCTGCTGTCGTACGCCCTCGTCGGCGTGATGGTGGTGTTCGTGATGCGGATGCTGGGCGAGATGGCCGCCGCGCGCCCCTCGTCGGGCTCGTTCTCCGCGTACGCGGACCGTGCGCTCGGCCGCTGGGCCGGGTTCTCGATCGGCTGGCTCTACTGGTTCTTCTGGGTCGTGGTGCTCGCGGTCGAGGGCACGGCCGGCGCGAAGATCCTGCACGAGTGGGTGCCGGGGGTCCCGCAGTGGGGCTGGGCGCTCATAGTGATGCTGGTCCTGACCGCGAGCAATCTGGCCTCGGTCTCCTCGTACGGCGAGTTCGAGTTCTGGTTCGCCGGGATCAAGGTCGTCGCGATCGGCGCCTTCGTGATCGTCGGGCTGCTGGCCGTCTTCGGTGTGCTGCCGGGCTCGGACAACCCCGGCGCGGGCTTCGCCCACCTCACGGACTCGGGCGGATTCTTCCCCAAGGGGTACGGCGCGATCCTCACCGGCGTCCTGATGGTCGTGTTCTCCTTCATGGGCTCCGAGATCGTCACCCTGGCGGCCGGCGAGTCCGAGGACCCGCGCCGCGCCGTGACCAAGGCGACCAACAGCGTGATCTGGCGGATCGCGGTCTTCTACCTCGGTTCGATCTTCGTGGTGCTGACTCTCCTGAAGTGGAGCGACCCCTCGATCGTCGCGGACGGCTCCTATGTGGCGGCCCTGAAGACGATCGGCATCCCGCACGCCGACCAGATCATGAACGTGATCGTCCTGACGGCGGTCCTGTCCTGCCTCAACTCCGGCCTCTACACGGCTTCCCGCATGGCGTTCTCGCTCGGCGAGCGCGGCGACGCGCCGAAGGCCTTCGCCCGCACCAACAAGCGGGGCGTGCCGCAGATCGCGATCCTGTCCTCGGTCGTCTTCGGCTTCGTGGCGGTCTTCTTCAACTACAAGTGGCCCGACACCGTCTTCGCGTTCCTCCTGAACTCCTCGGGCGCGGTAGCCCTGTTCGTGTGGCTGGTCATCTGCTGCACCCAGCTGCGGATGCGCGGGATCATCCTGCGCGAGCAGCCGGAGAAGCTGACGGTGAAGATGTGGGGCTTCCCCTATCTCACCTGGCTGACGATCGGGATGATCTCCTTCGTCCTCGTCTACATGCTGTTCGACAAGTCGGGCCGCGAGCAGGTGCTCCTCTCCCTGCTCGTCGCGGCGATCGTCATCGTCATCGCGGTGGTGAAGCAGAAGGTCCTCGCGGGTCGCGCGGCGGCGGTCCCGGCCGTGAAGGACGACGCCACGACGGCGTAGCGGCCCGGCCCGGCCCGGCCATGAATCTCGGTGCCGGGCGGGGCCCCACACATCCTTAGCCCGTCCTGCGTTTGAGGACGAGCGCCCTCAAGGCGCGAACGGGGTCGGGCCGAGCCCCAGGGCGTTTGGACCCCAGCCATCTGGGGCGGAGCCCCGGGTCTTGACCTCAGCCCTCGGGGGCGGAGCGCAGGGGCTTGGCCTCAGCCCCTCCTCGCCCTTGGAGGGCATGGCCCCCAGCCCCCTTCCTGCCCCCGGAGGGTTTCGGGAAGGGGCGGGGTGGGGTCTCCCGAAATCTGGGGCGGAGCCCCAGCAACCCCGATTTCGTCTGCGGACCGTGCCCGCGTCTCGCGCAGTTCCCCGCGCCCCCAGCGGAACTGGTGCCGGCCGGCATGCCAAGCAGACCCCCCGCCCCGGCGAAGCCCGTACGGCACCCGGGGCCGAGCGGTCGCGCCCACCACGGCGGAGCAAGTAGGGCACCCGGGGCCGGCGACTCCTGCGGACCCGCGGCCGGCCCGCTCAGCGCAGGCCGAAGCGCTCGGCCCAGGTGTGGACATCGGCGGGTGTCGCGTTGCCCCCGCAGACGACCAGGCCCAGCCGCGCGTCCTCGCCGACGCGCTCCAGCACCCGGCGCGCCGCGGGCAGCAGGCACCCGGCGGCGGGCTCGGCCCAGACCTTCGCGTGGTCGGCCAGGTCCAGGGTGCCCTGCACGGCCTCGGCGTCGGTCACCGTGAGGACCTCGGTGACCAGCTCCGACACATGCTCGTACGTGAGCGGTGAGGCGCTGGGAGCGCTCAACGTCGAGACCACCGAGGTCAGTTGAACCGGTACCGGCCCGCCGGCGGCCAGGGCCTGCGACATGGCGCGCGCCCCTTCGGTCTCCACACCCCAGATCCGTACGCCCGGGCGGCGCGCGTGCAGCGCGGTGGCGACGCCCGCGATCAGTCCCCCGCCGCCGATGCTGACCAGTACGTCCGTGAGTTCCCCGGCGTCCTCCGCGAACTCCAGCCCGACCGTGCCCTGGGCGGCGATGACGACGGGGTCGTCGAAGGGGTGGACCAGGGTGAGTCCCTTGGTCGTGAACTCGTCGACGAGGGCGAACGCGCCGTCCATGGTGTCGGCGAGGACGACACTCGCCCCGGCGGCCTCGGCGACGACCACCGCACGGCTCGGGGCGGACCGCGGCATGACGACGGTCGCCTCGATGCCCAGCGCGCCGGCCATGACCGCCACCGCGATGCCGTGGTTTCCTCCGCTCACCGCCACGACCCCGGCGGCCCGTTCGACCGGGCCGAGCGCGAGCAGTTTCGCCGTGGCGCCGCGCGCCTTGAACGAGCCGGTGCGCTGCAGGAGTTCCAGCTTCGCCGTGACAGGCACGCCAAGGAGTGCGGAGAGCCCGGGACTCGGCACCGTGGGGGTCCGGACGACATGTCCGGCGATCCGCTCGGCTGCGGCTTCGACGTCCGCGACAGTGATCAGCACATTCGCCTCCGTTGCAGGATCCGGTCCGCGATGACCGGACCCGTATCATCCCCCGGCACGGCGGCGCGCGGCCCGGGGATTCTTTCGGGAGGGGCGGAGCGCGTGACACCCGCCTACAGGCACCCGCCTACAGGAGCGAGGTGTCCAGGGCGGGGTACGGCTGCGGCAGCAGGAAGGTGCCGCCGACCTCGGTGACCGTCGTCGTCCGGTAGTGGCTCCTGGTGGGCTGCTTCTTGTCCGGTACCGGCTCGGAGTGGACGTACACCTTGCGCTCGTAACGGTGCACGATCACGTAGAGCGGAACGCCCGCGGCGGCGTAACTGCGGTACTTCGGCCCGGTGTCCGTCTCGTGGTTGGTCGAGGTCACCTCACCCGCCAGGTGCAGCAGCTCGATCGGATACCAGCCGCGGTTCGTCCTGCGGTACGCCTCGTCCAGGTCGCTCGGTTCCCGCCGCATGACGTAGAAGTCCGGAACGAGCAGGCTCAGGGTCTTCTCGGCGGTCACGCCGGTGCGGTAGCCGTTACCGATGCCGACGTGATCGACTCCGCCCGTACGGAGCTGGAAGTACAACTCCGTGGCCGCATGGTTGTGGTTGTGGTCGGGCTGAGGCGGCACAATCACCATTCCCTCGACGTACTCGGCCCGAATCGGCTCCTTGGAAGCCTTCTCGAACTCGATCAACAGGTCGATGGGGTCCTGTGCCTCGTTCACCGGCTCGGTGATGGGGTCGGCGCTCATGCTGGCGTTCCTCCCTCGTCGCTGGTGTCAGGCTACGCCCGGCGGGCGGCCCCGGGCAGGAGCGTGCTGGACGAGCGGGCACCTTCGCCGCGGGTTCCGGGACGCGTTCACTCGTTCGGGGAACGCAGGATCCTTCCTGCTGGGAGGGTGCGCCAAAGGAGGGCCCGGCGGATGCCGGGCCCTCCTCGTCGTGCGCGTGCCGGGGGTTCAGCCCTTGCGGCCGACCAGCTTCCATGCGGACGGCAGCAGGCCCATCGCCAGGGCGGCCTTCAGGGCGTCGCCGAGGAGGAACGGGGTGAGGCCCGCCGCGACCGCCGCGGTCAGGGACATGCCGGTCGAGGCTGCGAGGTAGGGGACGCCCACCGCGTAGATGATTGCGGAGCCGAGCACCATCGTGCCCGCGGTGCGCAGGACCGAGCGGTCGGCGCCGCGGCGGGCGAGCGCGCCGACGACGGTGGAGGCGAGCAGCATGCCGAGGACGTAACCGAACGAGGCGCCGCCCGCGCCGGAGGTGGCGTCCGCGAACCACGGCATGCCGGCCATGCCGACCAGGGCGTACAGGGCGAGCGAGAGGAAGCCTCGGCCGGCGCCGAGGCCCGCGCCGACGAGCAGCGCGGCGAAGGTCTGGCCGGTGACCGGGACGGGCGAGCCGGGGATCGGCACGGCGATCTGGGCGGCGAGCCCGGTCAGCGCGGCGCCGCCGACGACGAGCGCGATGTCCTTGGTGCGGGAGGACGGCAGCAGGTCGGCGAGGACCGATCCGGTACGGGGGGCGGCGGCGGACGCAGTGCTCATCGGGACTCCGGCAATGGTGGTGGGGCAGCGGGTCGTGCTGGGGACACCGTGACGTTAGCCCACGGATTATCGCTGGATCACCAGCAGCCGCCCACAAAGCGGGTGTTGGGGTCTTGGTGGGGACTGAACAAAGGATCGCAGGCACACCCAGACCGGCGTGACCCTCGTCACTACGGCGATGCGCTCGACTGCCCCTTTTGCGCCCGGGGTCGCGGCTGGGCGAGACTGTAGGTTCCCCATAAACCGAATGAGACGAACGATACGAGCGCCATGCACGAGCCCTTGCCCGCCGAACCCCTCTCGCACGGGCTGAAGCAGCGCCATCTGACCATGCTCGGCCTCGGCGGGGTGATCGGTGCGGGGCTCTTCGTGGGGTCGGGTGCCGGGATCGCGGTGGCGGGGCCCGGCATCGTCGTGTCGTATCTGATCGCGGGCGCGATCGCGATGCTGGTGATGCGGATGCTGGGCGAGATGTCGGCGGCGATGCCGGCGTCGGGCTCGTTCTCGGTCCACGCCGAGCGGGCCCTCGGCCGGTGGGCCGGGTTCAGTGTGGGCTGGCTGTACTGGTTCCTGCTGGTCGTCGTGCTCGCCGTGGAGGCGACCGGCGCCGCGAAGATCGCCAACGGCTGGGCGCCGGGGGTGCCGCAGTGGGCCTGGGTGCTGATCTTCATGGTGGTGTTCACCGCCGCCAACCTGGCCTCGGTGGCGAACTTCGGTGAGTTCGAGTTCTGGTTCGCCGCTCTGAAGATCTTCGCGATCCTCGCGTTCCTGGTGCTGGGCCTGCTCGCGATCTTCGGGGTGCTGCCCGACACCTCGGCGGTGGGCCTGTCCAACCTGACCGGGCAGGGCGGCTTCCTGCCCGCCGGGGCGAGCGGGGTGGTCTCCGGGGTGCTCGCGGTGATCTTCGCGTTCGGCGGCCTTGAGGTCGTCACGATCGCGGCCGCCGAGTCCGACGACCCGGTGCGGGCGGTGGGCCGCGCGGTGCGCAGCGCGGTGTGGCGCATCCTCTTCTTCTATGTCGGCTCGATGCTGGTCATCGTGACGCTGCTGCCGTGGACGTCGATGAAGCCGGGCCAGAGCCCGTATGTCGCGGTCCTCGACTCGATCGGCATCCCGTCGGCCGGGCAGATCATGAACATCGTGGTGTTCGTGGCGCTGCTCTCCGCGCTCAACGCCAATCTGTACGGCTCTTCGCGCATGATCTTCTCGCTGGCCGAGCGGGGCGAGGCGCCGAAGGGCCTGCTGAAAGTGGCGGGCGCCGGGGTGCCGCGCCGGGCGGTGCTCGCCTCGGTGGCCTTCGGGTTCGTCTCGGTCCTGCTGAACCTGAAGTGGCCGGACTCGGTGTTCCTCTACATGCTCAACGCGGTGGGCGCGGTGCTCCTGTTCGTGTGGGCGCTGATCGCGCTGTCGCAGCTGCGCCTGCGCCGCCGCATCGAGCGCGAGGCCCCCGAGACGCTGACCTTGAGGATGTGGGCGTTCCCCTATCTCACCTGGGCGGCGCTCGCCGCGATGGCCGCGATTCTCGTCCTGATGCTGTTCGACTCCTCGGCCCGGCCGCAGGTGCTGTGGTCGGCGGGGGCGACCGCGATGGTGCTCGCGGTGGCAGGGGTACGGGAGTTGCGCACGCGCCGCGTGTGAAAGTCCCGTAAACAAAACGCACGGGACTCTTCACCCTGTGTGAGTCGAGTGTCCGCATACCGGTCGGGTGTTCCCTCTGAGCGGGGCCGCCCTAAGACTGTGGGCCCGTGCCGCCGCCCCGGTGGATCAGCTACTGAACAGGGCATGCCCATGTCTCGGACAACCGCGCCCGTGCAGGACGACGACCGGCAGAAGACCGACTCGCCGCTCACGCACGGCCTCAAGCAGCGCCACCTGTCGATGATCGCCCTCGGCGGCGTCATCGGCGCGGGCCTGTTCGTCGGATCGGGCACGGCGATCGCCGCGGCCGGACCCTCGATCATCCTCGCCTACGCGATATCCGGCGCCCTGGTCATGCTCGTCATGCGCATGCTGGGCGAGATGTCGGCCGCCAACCCCGCGTCCGGCTCCTTCTCGGTCCACGCCGAGCGCGCGATGGGGCCGTGGGCCGGGTTCACCGCGGGCTGGGCCTTCTGGTTCCTGCTCTGCGTGGCCGTCGGCCTCGAAGGGATCGGCGCCGCCGGCATCGTGCACGGCTGGCTGCCGGGTGTCCCGGAGTGGGCGCTGGTCGCCGTGTTCATGCTGGTGTTCTGCGGCACCAACCTGGCGGCCGTGAAGAACTTCGGCGAGTTCGAGTTCTGGTTCGCCGCGCTGAAGATCGGCGCGATCGTGCTGTTCCTGGCCATCGGCGTCCTCGCGATCGTGGGTGTGCTGCCGGACACCCACGCGCCGGGTCTGACCAACCTCACTGGCCACGGCGGCTTCATGCCCAACGGCAGCGAGGGCCTCATCGTCGGGCTGCTCGCCTCCGTCTTCGCGTACGGCGGCCTGGAGACGGTCACCATCGCCGCGGCCGAGTCCGAACACCCCGTCCAGGGCGTCGCGAAGGCCGTGCGCACCGCGATGTGGCGGATCGCGATCTTCTACGTCGGCTCGATGGCGGTCGTCGTGACGCTGCTGCCGTGGACCGGCAAGGACATCGTCGCCAAGGGCCCCTACGTCGCGACCCTCGACTACCTCGGCATCCCGGCCGCGAGCCACATCATGAACATCGTCATCCTGGTCGCCCTGCTCTCGGCGATGAACGCCAACATCTACGGCGCCTCGCGCATGGCCGGCTCGCTCGTCTCGCGCGGCCAGGGCCCCAAGGTGCTCGGCAAGGTATCCGGCGGGGTGCCGCGCGTCGCGGTCCTCACCTCCTCCGCCTTCGGCTTCGTGTGCGTGCTGCTCAGCTACTGGCGCCCCGACGACATCTTCCAGTGGCTCCTGAACACCATCGGCGCGATCATCCTGGTCGTCTGGTTCTTCATCGCCGCCTCGCAGTTGCTGCTGCGCCGCCGCACCGAGCGCGAGGCCCCGGAGAAGCTCGTCGTGAAGATGTGGCTGTACCCGTGGCTCACCTGGGTCGCACTGCTCGGCATGGCCGTCGTCTTCGTCCTGATGGCCCGCGAGGACGGCACGCGCGTCCAGCTGTACTACACGGGCGGCCTCACGCTGGTGCTCGCGCTCGTGGGCTACATCCGCCAGCGCACGTCGACGCGGACGCCGCTCGACGCCTGACGGGGCGCCCCGCGCCGCTTCCCTCACCTGTCCTGCGTCCCCGGGCCCTGCGCCCCGGGACGCAGGACTTTTTGCTGAGGTCGCCCGAGGCCCCCCGAGACCGCCTGAGGCCACCCTTACCTGCGAAGCCGCATTGCTGCTGGTAGCGTGCACTTGCACATCAATTGCAATAAGCATTTGCAGTGAGCAGTCGGAGGGCTCGGACATGGCCATTTACACGCTTCCTGAACTCCCGTACGACTACGCGGCGCTCGAACCCGTCATCAGCCCGGAGATCATCGAGCTGCACCACGACAAGCACCACGCGGCGTACGTGAAGGGCGCGAACGACACCCTTGAGCAGCTCGCGGAGGCGCGCGACAAGGACGCCTGGGGCTCGATCAACGGCCTGGAGAAGAACCTCGCGTTCCACCTCTCCGGCCACATCCTGCACTCGATCTACTGGCACAACATGACGGGTGACGGCGGTGGCGAGCCCCTGGAGAAGGACGGCACCGGCGAGCTGGCCGACGCCATCGCCGAGTCCTTCGGCTCCTTCGCCAAGTTCAAGGCCCAGCTGACCAAGGCCGCGGCGACGACGCAGGGTTCGGGCTGGGGTGTCCTCGCCTACGAGCCGATCAGCGGCCGCCTCGTGGTGGAGCAGATCTACGACCACCAGGGCAACGTGGGCCAGGGCTCGACCCCGGTCCTGGTCTTCGACGCGTGGGAGCACGCCTTCTACCTCCAGTACAAGAACCAGAAGGTCGACTTCATCGAGGCCATGTGGCGGGTCGTCAACTGGCAGGACGTGGCGCGGCGTTACGTCGCCGCGAAGCAGGCCGGCAACAACCTGATCCTGGCCCCGTAGGACCCCGCGCCACCCCGGCGCGCCCCCGTCGTCCTGCTCGTGATCGTCTTCTCACCCTTCACGTGCGGGCGGATGAAACGAACGGCTCCCGCGAGGACGTGACTTGCGGGGGCCGTTCGCGTAGCCCTCCGCGCCCCCAGCGAGATCGGCCCCAGCCCGTCCGGCTGCCCGACCCCGGGCCATCCAGGCCACCTCAGCCTGTCCGGCGTTGGAGGACGAGCGCCCTTCAGGCGCGAACGGGGTCTGGGGCGGAGCCCCAGGACACCCCGCTTTCGTCCGCGGACCGTGCCCGCTTCTCGCGCAGTTCCCCGCGCCCCTCAGCTACTCGGCGCCGCCCGGCATGCACGTCCTCAGCCCGTCTCAGAGGTTGCTGAAGTCCGGGCCCACCGTGCGGCTGCGCTTGAGCTCGTAGAAGCCGGGCGTCGCGGCGACCAACAGCGTGCCGTCCCACAGCTTGGCCGCGGCCTCGCCCTGGGGGGCGGGGGTGACGACCGGGCCGAAGAAGGCGATCTGCTCGCCGTCGGCGCCCGGCACCGCGATGACCGGGGTGCCGACGTCCTGGCCGACCATCTCGATGCCCTTCTTGTGCGAGGCACGCAGCTGGCTGTCGTTGGTGTCCCGGTCGATGTAGTCGATCAGGTCGGCGGGTAGGTCCACGTCGGCCAGCGCCGCGGCGATCGCCTCGCGGGTCACGCCGGCGCCCTCGTTGTGGATGCGGGTGCCGAGCGCGGTGTAGAGCTTGCCGACGACCTCGTCGCCGTGCAGCTCGCGCGCCGCGACGACGACGCGCACGGGCCCCCACGCCTTGCCACCCGGCCGCATGTTCTCGGCGTACTCGGCGGGCAGGTCGTCGAGGCGGTCCTCGTTGAGGACGGCGAGGCTCATCACGTGCCAGTGCACCTCGACGTCGCGGACCTTCTCGACCTCCAGCATCCAGCGCGAGGTCATCCAGGCCCAGGGGCACAGCGGGTCGAACCAGAAGTCGACGGGCGTCTTGGCATTCTCGGACATGTCTCTCCTCGGGCAACTTCGGGCAGGGCAGAGCGGGGCCAACGGACCTCTCTACGGGCGAACACCGGCACCGGCCGAAAGCATTCCACCCCCTCACCCAGGCGGCCGCTCTCCTTGCCGCTCGGCCGCCGCCCACCCGGCATGGGAGGATCGAAGCCGTTCGAACGAGACACAAAGGAGTGCCCGTGCCCGGTGAGAATCTGTCCCGCGACGAGGCCCGCGAGCGGGCCGAGCTGCTGTCCGTCGAGGGCTACGACGTCTCTCTCGACCTGCGGTCCGCGGTCGGGGACGCCCCGGACGGGCCCCGCACCTTCCGGTCGCTGACCACGATCCGCTTCCGCTCGGCCCGCCCCGGCGCCTCGACCTTCGCCGACCTCATCGCCCCGTCGGTGACCTCGGTGACGCTCAACGGCCGCGCGCTGGACGTGGCCGCGGTGTTCGACGGCAACCGGATCGCCCTGGACGACCTGGCCGACGAGAACGTCCTGGTGGTCGACGCGCAGTGCGCCTACAGCCGGACCGGCGAGGGCATGCACCGCTTCGTCGACCCGGAGGACGGCGAGGTCTACCTCTACACCCAGTACGAACCGGCCGACTCGCGCCGGGTGTTCGCCACCTTCGAGCAGCCCGACCTCAAGGCGCCCTTCGTGTTCGAGGCGCTGGCCCCCGAGGGCTGGACGGTGTGGTCCAACGGAGTCGGCGGGCAGGAGAGCGACGGGGTGTGGCGCTTCGCGCCGACCGAGCCGATCTCCACCTACATCACCTGCGTGGTCGCGGGCCCGTACCACTACGTCACCGACTCCTACACCCGGAGCTTCGACGACGGCCGCACCCTGGAGATCCCGCTCGGCGCGATGTGCCGCAAGGGCCTCGCCAAGCACTTCGACGCGGACGACGTCTTCCTCGTCACCAAGCAGGGCCTGGACTTCTTCCACGACAACTTCGACTTCCCGTACCCGTTCGGGAAGTACGACCAGGCGTTCGTGCCCGAGTACAACCTGGGCGCGATGGAGAACCCGGGTCTGGTGACCTTCCGCGAGGAGTACATCTACCGCGGCAAGGTGACCCGGGCCTCCTACGAGCGCCGGGCCAACGTCATCCTGCACGAGATGGCCCACATGTGGTTCGGCGACCTGGTCACCATGGTGTGGTGGGACGATCTGTGGCTGAAGGAGTCCTTCGCCGACTTCATGGGCTCGTTCTCGCTGGCCGAGGCGACGCGCTTCACCAACAGCTGGGTGACGTTCGCCAACGGCCGCAAGTCGTGGGCCTACCGGGCCGACCAGCTGCCGTCCACGCACCCGATCACGGCCGACATCCGTGACCTGGAGGACGCCAAGCTCAACTTCGACGGCATCACGTACGCCAAGGGCGCCTCGGTGCTCAAGCAGCTCGTGGCGTACGTCGGCCGGGAGGACTTCCTGGAGGGCGCCCGGCGCTACTTCAAGCGGCACGCCTACGGCAACACCCGCCTCGGCGATCTGCTCTCCGTCCTCGAAGAGGTCTCCGGGCGCGACATGGCCGCGTGGTCGCGGTCCTGGCTCCAGACGGCGGGCGTCAACTCCCTTACCCCGGTGGCTACTTATGACGCGGGTGACCGCGTCACCGAGCTCGCCGTGGTCCAGGAGGCCGCATCGTCGCACCCGGAACTGCGTCCGCACCGGGTCGCGGTGGGCCTCTACCGCAACGAGTCGGGCGCCCTCGTGCGGTACGCCCGCGCCGAGGTCGACGTCGACGGCCCGCGCACCGTGATCGCCGAGCTGGCCGGGGCCGAGCGGCCCGACCTGATCCTGGTCAACGACGACGACCTGACCTACTGCAAGATCCGCTTCGACGAGGGCTCGCTGACCACGCTCCGCGCCCACCTCGGCGACATCACCGACCCACTGGCGCGCGCCCTGTGCTGGTCGGCGCTGTGGAACCTGACGCGGGACGGGCTCATGCCGGCCCGTGACTTCATCGCGCTGGTCCTCGCGCACGCGGGCCGCGAGTCGGACATCGGCGTGCTTCAGATGCTGCACGCCTGGGCCCGGTCGGCGCTCACGCACTACGCGGCGCCGGCCTGGCGCGCCGAGGGCGGGCCGCTGCTCTCCGCGGGCGCCCTGCGCGAGCTGCGCCTCGCGGAGCCGGGCAGCGAGCACCAGCTCACCTGGGCCCGCTTCTTCGCGTCGACCGCGTCCTCCGGGACCGATTTCCAGCTCCTCCAGGGGCTGCTCGCAGGCTCGGCGAAGATCGACGGTCTGGACGTGGACCAGGAGCTGCGCTGGGCGCTCGTCGAGCCGCTGGCCGCGCACGGCGTCGTCGACGAGAGCGTCATCGACGCGGAACTGGCCCGCGACGACACCGCGTCCGGCAAGCGCCACCAGGTGCGCTGTCTCGCGGCGCGCCCCTCGGCGGTGGTCAAGGCGCAGGCGTGGGCGCAGGTCGTGGAGTCGGACCAGCTCTCCAACGCGCTGGTGGAGGCGACGATTTCGGGGTTCGACCAGCCCTCGCAGCGCGAGCTGACCGCGCCGTACGCCGCGAAGTACTTCGCCGCGATCGAGCGGGTCTGGGCCGAGCGTTCGATCCAGATCGGGATGGACGTCGTGAAGGGCCTCTTCCCGGGGCTCCAGGACGACGAGGAGACGCTGAAGGCGACCGACGCATGGCTCGCCGCGCACGAGGGCGCTGCTCCGGCCCTGCGCCGGCTCGTCCTCGAAGCCCGCGACGACCTGGCGCGCGCCCTGCGCGGCCAGGCCTGCGACGCGGCGGCCGGCGCCCGCTAGTACGGCTCGGCTCGGCCGGGACGGGAGCCCTCCCGTCCCGGCCTGTCGCCCGCCGCTCGATCAGCCGACAATGCTGAGGCGGCCGTCGTACCCGCCGAAGCCGGTCGTGATCTGGTGGTAGTCGGTGAAACCGTCACCAAAGCCGCGGCCCATCGTGATGGTGCCGTCCTTCTCGTACGCCACGAGGTCGGCCTTGCCGTCACCCGTCACGTCACCGAACATCAGCCGGCCGTCGTAGCCACCGAATCCGGTCGTGATCTGGTGGTAGTCCGTGAACCCGTCGCCGAAGCTGCGGCCCAGGGTGATCGAACCGTCCTTCTCGTACACCACCAGGTCGGCCTTGCCATCGCCCGTCACGTCCGCGAAGGACAGCCGGCCGTCGTAACCGCCGAAGCCCGAGGCGATCTTGTGGTAGTCGGTGAAGCCGTCACCGAAACCACGGCCCATCGTGATCGAACCGTCCTTCTCATACACCAGCAGGTCGGCCTTGCCGTCACCGGTGACGTCCGCGAACTTCAGCCGGCCGTCGTAACCGCCGAAGCCCGAGGCGATCTTGTGGTAGTCGGTGAAGCCGTCACCGAAACCACGGCCCATCGTGATGGTGCCGTCCTTCTCGTACACCAGTAGGTCGGCTATGCCGTCACCGGTCGCGTCGGCGAACTGGAGCCGGCCGTCGTACCCGCCGAAACCGGTCGTGATCCGGTGGTAGCCCGTGAAGCCGTCACCGAAACCGCGGCCCATCGTGATGGTGCCGTCCTTCTCGTAGACCGCGAGGTCCGCCATCCCGTCACCGGTCAGGTCACGGGTGACGGTAGCCGGGTACGGCACGGCCTTGTCCGTGGCGAGGCCGGTTCCGGGGCTGCAGGTCCAGGCGCCCGCGCCCTGGTCCTTGAGGATCAGCTCGGCTATGAGGATCTGCTGCTTCTTGGTGGCGTGGTGGGGGTAGTCGGCGTATGCCTGCCCCCCGTAGTGGATCCAGTTCTCCTGGGAGATCTGGAGACCGCCGTAGTGACCGTTGGGGTTGACGGCCTGCCAGTTGTCGGAGGACTCACAATGGGCGACCTTGTCCCAGGTCTCCACCGATGCGGCGGCGGCCGGACCGGCCGTGCCGAGTGCTGCGATCACGGCGGCGGCCGCGGTCAGGGCGAGGGCGAGGGGTTTCCTACGGGTGAACCGCATCGGGTGCTCCAAGTGGGCATGGAAAAAGGTGAGTTCGACAGAAGGGAGCGGCTCGGGGGCCGGGAAGGGCGGAGCCGAAAGGGCGGGGCGCCCGAGCCGGTGTTGGCGCTCGGACGCCCCGAGGGGTGCTGGGGTCAGCCGACGATGCTGAGGCGGCCGTCGTAGCCACCGAAGCCGGTGGTGATCTGGTGGTAGTCGGTGAAACCGTCACCGAAGCCGCGGCCGAGGGTGAGGGTGCCGTCCTTCTCGTATGCGATCAGGTCGGCCTTGCCGTCACCCGTCACGTCACCGAACATCAGCCGGCCGTCGTAGCCACCGAAGCCGGTGGTGATCTGGTGGTAGTCGGTGAAACCGTCACCGAAGCCGCGGCCCATCGTGATCGTGCCGTCCTTCTCGTATGCGATCAGGTCGGCCTTGCCGTCACCCGTCACATCCGCAAAGGACAGCCGGCCGTCGTACCCACCGAAGCCGGTGGTGATCTGGTGGTAGTCGGTGAAACCGTCACCGAAGCTGCGGCCGAGCTTGATGGTGCCGTCCTTCTCGTAGATCACGAGGTCGGCCTTGCCGTCGCCGGTGACATCCGCGAACTTCAGCCGGCCGTCGTAGCCACCGAAGCCGGACGCGATCTTGTGGTAATCCGTGAAGCCGTTACCGAAGCCGCGGCCCATCGTGATGGTGCCGTCCTTCTCGTAGGCCAGTAGGTCGGCTATGCCGTCGCCGGTCACGTCGGCGAACTGGAGCCGGCCGTCGTACCCGCCGTAGCCGGTGGTGATCTGGTGGTAGTCGGTGAAGCCGTCACCGAAGCCCCGGCCCATCGTGATGGTGCCGTCCTTCTCGTACACCGCGAGGTCCGCCATGCCGTCACCGTTCAGGTCACGGCTGCCGCCGGCGTCGCTGATGTTGTTATAACGGCGCGGCGAGTAACCGGACTTGCCGAAGTAGGGGTAGCTGGTGACCGTGCGGTGGACCGCGCCCGTGCCGTGGCCCGCCTCTTCGAAGGCGTCGTAGGCAGTGTGGGCGTCGTTGGCCCATCCGTTGAAGATGACGACGTGACCGGCGTCACCCGCGGCCGGGTTGAGCAGGACGTCGCCCGGCTTGAGGTCGTCCTTGCCTATGGCGGAGGTGAAGTTCATCAGAGTGCCGGTGGTCTCGCCCCAGTTGTTGCCCGAGGAGGTGGCGAGGTTCCAGGCCATGGAGACGAAGCCGGAGCAGTCCGTGCGGTACTTGTTGCCGTACGACGTGAGGTACGACGTCTGGCTGTAGGGGACGTTGACGTCCGACCAGGTCTTGGCTCTGGTGAGAACCTCGGCCCGGCTGATCGAACCGCCCACACCGGAAGCGGCGGCGAGGGAGCGGGCCTGCGGCGCGGAGAGCGCCAGGCCCTTCTGCTTGGCCGCCGCGTCCAGCTGGGCCTTAGTGGCGGTGGTCGGGTTCGGCACGGTCGGGGTGAACGGTGTGATGGTGCCGAGCAGCGATCCGGCGGGCTGGACTGCGGAAGTCTTCGCGTTGTGGGTCGGAACGCTGTCCGCGGCGTGGGCCGGGGCGGACATGGCCAGCGCGACGGAGGCCACGGAGGCGGCGAACAGGGCGGTACGCGCGATGAAGCCGCTACGCGGTGAACGGGACATGAGTGTCTTTTCTCCGGTGTCGAGTCGTTTTCGGGCAGGCCGAGGTGGCCGCCGAAGAAGTGCGGAAGAAGCGGAAGTTCGGCAGGGCTCGCTAGTCGGACGCCGCGGGCGCCGCGTAACCCTGGGTGGTGATGGCGCCGCCGGCCCGGATCAGCAGGTCGCGTACCTGCGCCAGGGCTCGGGGCTCGTCAGGGGCGTCGATGAACAGGTAGACGTCCAGGCCCCCTTGGGTGGGCCGGGCCCGGATGTGCTCCAGGCCGATGGCGGGGACCGCGTGGGCCCACAGCAGATCCTCGATCGGTACGGCGACTCCGCCGCTGTCTCGCGGACCGCCGCCACGGATGAGCCGGGCGCGGATGACGTGCACGGTCGGTTGTTTCAGCCGAGTGCGCGGGTGGCACCGCCGGCCGGCACGGCGTCCCAGCCGATCGCCGCATCCGGCGCCGCAACCGGCACGGCGTCCCAGCCGATCGCGTTCCTGCCGTCCGCCGGGGCGGCCAGGGCGCACGCGGTGGTTCCCGCGGTGAGAAGGGCGGCGAGCCCCGCGACGGCGGCGAGACGGACGACGACGGACATGGATCCTCCGGGAGTGCAGGACGAGCGGGGTGACGGAAGGCGAGGGACCGGTGAACTGCCCTGACAAAACCCACAGTTGGGGCCCTGTCCCGGCTGAATCGCCGTGGCGTTCCGTTCGGTGATTCACATCCTGCTGACCGGCGGGGAGCGGCGGAAGGTCCTTCCGGTGGCACCAAGCGGTCTGGCACGTTCGCGCCACCCGGGGCACCCCTCGGAGCCGACGGGCCGTCACCCCTAAGATGACCTTCACCAGTGCTTCACGAAAAAGTCGCTACCCGGGGGGGTTGACGCATGCTGGAGACGTTGGGATTGAACCGGCTTACGGAATCGGTCTATCGGGAATTACTGTCCGGTGCGCCGAGGGGGGTGGCCGAGCTGGGGGCCCGGCTCGGGCTCACCGAGAGCCAGGTCAGATCGAGCCTGAACACCTTGGTCGACCTCGACCTCGCGCGGTCGTCCCGCGACGAGCCGGGGGCGCTGCGCGCGGTCAGTCCCGAGGTGGGTCTTGAGGTGATCCTGCGCCGCCAGGAGCATGAACTGCGCTGCAGGCAAGAGGAGTTGGCCCGGAGCAAGGCCGCCGTCGCGGTCGCCCTGGCCGAATACGCCGACCTGCGCCCCAACACCGAGGTCGCGGGCGCCGAGCGGATGGTGGGGCTCGACGCCATCCAGTCCCGACTCGAAACCCTGGCCAGGGACCTCAGCGAGGAGTGTCTGGCGATCATGCCGGGTGGTGCCCAGTCGCGCGCCAGCCTGGACGCTTCGCGCCCGCTGGACGAGGCGGCCCTGCGGCGCGGTGTGCAGATCCTGAGTCTCTATCAGGACAGCGCCGCGAACGACGCGGCCACGCATGCCTACGCCCAGTGGATGACCGAGCTCGGCGGCCAGGTGCGCACGTCCCCGATTCTGCCGCCGCGGCTGATCGTCTTCGACCGGACCGTCGCGGTCGTCCCCATCGACCCCGACAACTCACGGCTGGGCGCCCTGTGCACGAGGACGCCGGGCATCGTGAGCTCGCTGGTCTCCCTGTTCGACCAGACGTGGCAGACCGCGGTGCCCTTTGGCGCCGACCGTTCGGCCCACGCGCAGACGGACGAACGCGGCGTCACGCCCGTCGAACGCGAACTGCTCAAGCTCCTCGCGTCGGGCATGACCGACGAGGCGGCCGGAAAGCGCCTCGGGATCTCTCTGCGGACCGTGCGCCGGCAGATGGCCGCGCTGATGGAGCGCCTCAAGGCATCCAGCCGGTTCGAGGCGGGGCTGAAGGCGGCCCAGCGGGGCTGGCTCTGAGCGCCCCGCGACCGGGCCCCCTGATCGGCACTCGAACGCCCGTACTTTAGGACGGGGTTGTCCGGGTTTGTCGACGGGCTTGTAACAGCGGTTAGCGGGCGGCCCGGATGCGGAAAGCCCCCCGGCATGAACCACAACACCCCGCTCTCCCCCCGCCCCCTGAGCCACCTCACCGACGTACAGCGGCGCGTCCTGTCTGCCAACCAACTGCGCGCCCATGGGGTTTCGACCGCGCGCACCGCCGCCCAGTGCCGGCCCGGCGGCCCCTGGCAGCAGCTCCTGCCGGGCGTGTACGTCCTGCACCCGGGGCCGGCCACCAGCGAGGAGCGGCTGCACGCGGCGCTGCTGTACGCGGGGTGGCCGGCCGCCGGCCGCGCCAAGTCCATCCCGGCACAGGGCCAGGCCCACACCGAACCGCCCGCCGCCGTCGTGACCGGGCTCGCGGCGCTGGCGCTGCACCGGTTCTCCTCCGCTCCCCCGCTGCTCTCGCTCGACCGGATCGACATCCTGGTGCCGCGCACCCGGCGGCTGCGCTCCACGGGCTGCGTCCAGCTGGTGCGGGCCCAGGTGATGCCGGGCGCGGAGATGATCGCGGGGGTGCCGGTGGCGCCGGTGGAGCGGGCGCTCGCCGACGCCGTCGCGGTCCTGGACGACGCCGAGGCCGTACGCCGGCTGCTCACCGAGGCGGTTCGCTGCGGACACACCGAACCGGCCGCCGTTGTGAGGGAGTTGACGCAGGCGCGGCTGCTGACTCGGGCCCATGTGGTGGACGCGGTGGACGCGCTGCTCGCCGAGGGGCGCTCCATCGCCGAGGACCGCCTGTACGCCATGGTGAGCGGGTTCGGTCTGCCCGACCCGCTGTGGAACGTGGATCTGCGGCTGCCGGGCGGCCCGCATCTGGGGGGCGTCGACGCGTACTGGCCCGAGCAGGGTGTGGCGCTGGAGCTGGACACCCGGGCGCCGCGGCAGGGCGGCTCGGAAGGGGAGGAGGAGGCCGCGCTGTGGTCGGAGTGCAGCCGCAAGCGCGAGGCGCTGGAGCGGCTCGGGATCACCGTCGTGCACATCACGCCGAAGAAGCTCCGCGACTGTCTCGACCAGCAGGCCACCGTGGTGCGCACCGCGCTGATGGCGTCCGCCGAGCGGGAGCCCGCCGCCTATGTGGTGGTCCTCCCGCGCTGACGCCGGCCGCGGGCGGCGGGCCCTTCGGAGGGGAAGGGCCCGCCGTCCGCGACCGGAGCGCGCCGCTCAGTCCCGCCGCCCGCGACCGGAGCGCGCCGCTCAGTCCGCAACGCTCCGGTGCGCCTTGCCCGTGGCGGGCCTGGTGCGCCACAACTCAAGCCCCACGTCGACGAGTTCGACCCGCTCCAGGTCCGTGACGCGCTCCAGGGGATGCCAGGCGGCCAGGTCGGTGGAGCCGCCCGTCTCGTGGCGCAGCTCGCCGCCGGTGATCCGGGCCTCGTACACGATGCGCAGACCCTGGAAGTCGGCGAATCTGCCGAGTTTGCGCGGATAGCGCCGGTTGATGGAGTCGATGCCGAGCAGCCGGACCGGTTCGACGGCGTAGCCCGTCTCCTCGTCGAGCTCGCGCACCACGGTCTCCAGGGGGTCCTCGCCGTGGTCCATGCCGCCGCCCGGCAGCGTCCACCGCTTGGTGCCGTCCCTGGCCACCCAGCGCGCGAGCAGCAGCTCCCGGACCCCGTCCGTTTCCCGTACGCATATGGCGTAGGCCGCCACCCGCAACTCCGTGTTCATTGGGTGAGATTACGGGGCCGTGCGCGCGGGCGGCGGCCGCCGGGCGCACAGGTTCACCGAGGCGCCGTGGCGGAGCACGCCCCCTGGCGGGAATGCGCCATGTGCACATCACGTAACGGTCAACTCTCCACAAACAACAGTCATATAGGCAATGCTCAGCGGTCATCCGGCACCGAAATACGAACCGTTTTTCACGAGCCGGGTCCTTACCCACTTCACAGGGATGCTGAATGACCACTGAATCCCCGCGCCCCATACCCGGGGCGAGACGCACGGCCCGAATAGCGGCGGCGGCCGGCCTGGTGGCCGCGCTCGTCACGGCGGGCGCAGCCCCGGCCTTCGCCACCACCGGCGGCGACGGCCCGACCGCGCCCCCGGTGAAGACCGCTCCGGCCAAGACCGCCGACGACAAGCTCGGCAAGGCCGACGAGCAGCGTCTCGCCGAGGCGCAGGCCAAGGGCGAGAAGAGCGTCACCGTTATGGTGGCGACCGCCCCGGGCGCCACCTCCGACGTCGCCAAGCAGCTGCACGCGGTCGCGGGGACGACCGTGGGCAAGCAGGACGACAAGCTCGGCTACGTCCGCGCGACCCTGCCGACGGTGAAGGCCGAGGCCGCCCTGAAGGCCGCCGCGAAGCTGCCCTCGGTGCAGGGCATCGACCTGAAGCAGGACATCCAGCTGGACGACCCGACCCCGTCGGGCGACACCACGAGCTCCGCGAAGCAGCTGCGGACCTCCAACAGCTACCCCGCCCCGGGCAAGGACACCCCCGCGAAGAACCCGTACAACCCGAACTTCGAGACGGGTGCGGTCGACTTCGTGAAGCAGCACCCGCAGGCCGACGGCCGCGGGGTCACCATCGGTGTCCTCGACTCGGGTGTCGACCTCGGTCACCCGGCGCTCCAGAAGACCACCACCGGCGAGCGCAAGATCGTCGACTGGGTCACCGCGACCGACCCGGTGCAGGACAACGACGGCACGTGGCTGCGCGCCAACCTGCCGGTGTCCGGGCCGACGTTCACCGCGGGCGGCAAGACGTACCAGGCCCCGGCGGGCTCGTACGACTTCTCCACCTTCTCCGAGAAGGTCACCAAGGGCGGCGACGCGGCCGGTGACCTGAACCGGGACGGTGACACCACCGACAGCTGGGGCGTGCTCTACGACCCGGTCGCCGGCACGGTCCGGGTGGACCTGAACAACAACAACGACTTCTCGGACGACGCTCCGATGAAGCCGTACAAGGACGGCAACCAGATCGGCTACTTCGGTACCGACAACCCGGCGACCGACGTCGTCGAGCGGGTCCCGTTCACCGTCGAGATCCGCAAGAACGTCGTGTACGACGCGGCCGGGCACACCTCGGACTACGTCAACATCGGCGTCATCGAGTCCGAGCACGGCACCCATGTCGCGGGCATCACCGCGGCCAACGGCCTGTTCGGCGGCAAGATGAGCGGTGCCGCGCCCGGCGCGAAGATCGTCTCGTCGCGCGCCTGCAACTGGGACGGCGGCTGCACCAACATCGCGCTGACCGAGGGCATGATCGACCTCGTCACCAACCGCCACGTCGACATCGTGAACATGTCGATCGGCGGACTGCCGGCGCTCAACGACGGCAACAACGCGCGGGCCGCGCTCTACAAGCGTCTCATCGACACCTACGGCGTCCAGCTGGTCATCTCGGCCGGCAACGACGGCCCCGGCGTCAACACCATCGGCGACCCCGGCCTCGCCGACCACGTCATCTCGGTGGGCGCGAGCATCTCCAAGGACACCTGGGCCGCCAACTACGGCTCCGGCGTCTCCACGGAGTACCAGATGATGCCGTTCTCCTCGCGCGGCCCGCGTGAGGACGGCGGCTTCACGCCGACGCTGACCGCCCCGGGCGCGGCCATCAACTCCACCGAGACCTGGCTGCCCGGCAGCCCCGTCAAGGAGGCGGGCTACAGCCTGCCGGCCGGCTACTCGATGCTCCAGGGCACCTCGATGGCCTCCCCGCAGGCCACCGGCGCATCGGCGCTGCTCATCTCGGCCGCCAAGCAGCAGGGCATCGACCTGCCGCCGGCCGATCTGCGCACCGCGCTGACCTCGACGGCCAAGCACATCAAGGGCACCCAGTCCTACGCCGAGGGCGCCGGCCTCATCAACATCGTGGGCGCCTGGGACGCGATCAAGCAGACCGCGAAGAAGCACGCCCCGGCCCACGAGTTCACTGTCGCCGCGCCGGTCTCCAGCGCGCTCGGCTCAGCCCTGAAGACCCCGAACGTCGGCACCGGCATCTACGACCGCGAGAGCGGTCTGAAGGCGGGCCAGAAGAAGACGTACGACGTCACGGTCGTCCGCACCACGGGCCCCGACGCGAACGTCAAGCACAAGGTGTCGCTCAAGAACGACGACGGCACCTTCAAGATCCTCGGCTCGAAGGACGTGAGCCTGCCGCTCGGCAAGCCCGTCACCGTCAAGGTGCAGGCCCAGCCGAGGTCCGGCGGCGTGCACAGCGCGATCCTCCAGGTCGACGACGCCAAGACGGTCGGCGTCGACCAGCAGATCATGGCCACGGTCGTCGTCGCGACCCCGCTCGCGGCCCCGGGTTACACCTTCTCGGCGTCCTCGACGGTGCAGCGCAACTCGACCCAGTCGTACTTCGTGACCGTCCCGGCGGGTGTGAAGAACCTGGAGGTCCGCATGGGCGCGCTGCGCTCGGGCAGCCAGACCCGCTTCATCTCCATCCACCCCTACGGTGTGGCCCTGGACACCACGTCCACTCCGAACTGCTACCCGAACTACGACAACCCGGCCAACACCTGCCGCCCCGACCTGCGCTCGTACGCCAACCCGCAGGCCGGTGTCTGGGAGATCGAGGTCGAGGCGCGCCGCACCTCGCCGTACCTGGACAACTCCTTCAAGCTGGACGTCTCGGCGCTCGGCGTCACCTTCGACCCGGCCACCCAGACGGTGCCCGAGGCGAAGGCCAACACCGCGGCCCCCGTGCAGTGGAAGGTCACCAACAACTTCGCCGCTCTCGACGGCAAGCTGATGGGCGGCTCGCTCGGCTCCGCGAAGGTCGCGACCCCCACCATCAAGAACGGTGAGACGCAGACCAGCACGGTCACCATCGGCGCGGGCGTCGAGCACCTCGACGTGTCGATCGGCCGGCCCTCGGACGCGAGCGCCGACCTCGACCTGTACGTCCTCGACCAGAGCGGCAAGGTCGTCGCGCAGGCCGCGACGAGCAGCGCCGATGAGGCGGTCAGCCTGACGAAGCCGGCCGCGGGTACGTACACGATCCAGGTCGCCGGCTACTCGGTCCCGGCCGGTTCGACCACGTACGCCTACAAGGACGTGTACTTCGCTCCCTCGCTCGGCACCCTGAAGGTCGACGAGAGCAAGACCGTCAAGCTCGTGGGCGGCGCTTCGGCGCAGGTGACGGCGGACGTCGTCGCGGCGGGCGCGGCTCCCGAGGGACGCCAGTTCTTCGGCACCGTGCAGCTCCTGGACGAGCGCGGCACCGTGGCGGGCACCGGCAACGTGATCATCGGCAAGGTCACGCAGTAACGGCCGCCGGCATCACCGGCATCACCGGTATCGCCGGTATCGCCGGTATCACCTGAGGAACGACGGCGGGGCGGGCGCTCTTCACGAGCACCCGCCCCGCCTTTTCCGTCTCCGCTCAGTGCTTGAGCGAGCCCAGGTCGAGCGAGCCCAGATCGTAGGCGTACGTGCCGACCGCGTACGCGATGACATCGATGTTGAGGTCGAAGTACTTCCTGTCGATGTTCTTCAACGTGTCACCCTTGGCGTGGTAGTTGGGGTCGAAGGCCTCCCCGGCCTTCCCTCCCCACTTCGCGGCCTGCTCGGGCGTCTTGATCTCCTCGGCGCCGGTGTAGGTGCCGCCGGCGGGGATGCCGACCTCGATGAAGGGGCCGTAGTCGGAGCGGCCGTCGAAGTCGTACCCCTCGTGCGGGACACCGCGCCGGTCGAGGTAGCGGTTGATCAGGCCTTCGATCCCGGCCGATCCGGCCGGGCCCGGGCCCGCGCCCTTCTTGTCGGAGTCGTCGCCGTCGTAGACGAGCTGGGCGGCGTTGGGCGAGCCGATCATGTCGAAGTTCAAGTAGAGCTTGATCTGCTTCTTCTGTGCCTCGGTAAGGCTCTTCACATAGTGGTCCGAGCCGAGCAGGCCGAGCTCCTCCCCCGACCACCAGGCGAAGCGCACCTTGTGAGGCAGCTCCTTGGGGTGCTTGCGGGTCTGCTTGGTCTCCTGCGCGAGCTTGAGGGCGACCTCCAGGAGGCCCGCCGAGCCGGAGCCGTTGTCGTTGATACCGGGGCCGGCCGGCACCGAGTCGAGGTGGCTGCCGAGCGCGACCACGTCGTCGGGGCTGCCGGTGCGGGTCTCGGCGATCACGTTGCGGGTCTTCTTGGCCACGGACTCGGTGGCCACGTCCAGGGTGATCTTCACCGGCCCCTTGGCGACCCGGGCCGCGAGCGCCTCTCCGTCGGCGAGCGAGATCCCGGCGGCCGGGATGTGCGCGTTGGCCGGGTCCTCGACCGTGCCGCGCACCGGATCGGTCCCGGAGTGGTTGTAGAGGACGATGCCGGCCGCGCCCGCCTGCGCGGCGACGGCCTCCTTCTCCTTGAAGGTGCAGCTGCCGCGCTTGACGAGCGCGATCTTCCCGGCGAAGGAGCCGGATGCGTAGTCGTCGAGCGAGCAGCCCGGGGTGTCGTCGACGCGAGCCGCCTGCACCTCGGCGGTGATCCCTCCGACGGGCGTCGCCTTGCTGAACAGGAAGGCGGCGGCGGGCAGTTGACGCCCCTCGGGCCCGTCCAGAGTCACCTTCTGGCGCAGCGTCTTCGACTCGTAGAACGTGAAGTCCTGGTACGCGACCTCGTACCCGGCGCGCTTCAGCTGCCCGTACACATAGGCGGCCGAGGCGTCGTAGCCGGGGGTGCCGGCGGCGCGGTTGCCGCCGTGGGCGTCGGCGATCTTCTGGAAGGCCTCCAGATGGCGGTACGCGCTCTGCCCGGACGCCTCCTCGACCAGCTTCCTGGCGAGGCGCGGGTCGCGCGGCCTGTGCGGCCCGTCGGCGACGGCGGGTGTGGCCAGGGAGAGGATCACCGGGGCGGTGGCGAGGGCGGCTATGGCCCGGCTGCGGCGGGATGCGCGACGGGGTACGGGCACGGAAAATCCTCCGGAGTACGGTGCGGTGTCGCCGGTGATCGACCGGCTTGCCGCGACCGTAGCCAGCAAAAACGGCCCCATGGGGCATTTCGGGGCGGATGCAACACGGATGCCATGGACTTGTCACAAGTGGGCAGGTGTCCCACACCCCGGACAATGGATTGGACAAGTCCGCCGGGCGCCGACGCATCATGGATGCGCCGGAGTCGTATCTAGACCACGTGAGCTGCACGTGAGCACCAAAGGAGTCACCGTGAGGGTCGGAATCGTCGGAGCCACCGGGCAGGTCGGCTCAGTCATGCGCAGGATCCTCGTCGAGCGGAAGTTCCCCGTCGACGAGCTGCGTCTGTTCGCCTCCGCGCGCTCCGCGGGTACGGTCCTGGACGGCGTGACGGTCGAGGACGCGTCCACCGCCGACTACTCCGACCTCGACATCGTGCTGTTCTCCGCGGGCGGCGCCACTTCGCGCGCCCTCGCCGAGAAGGTCGCCTCGCAGGGGCCCGTCGTGATCGACAACTCCTCCGCGTGGCGTGGCCACCCCGAGGTGCCCCTCGTGGTCTCCGAGGTCAACCCGCACGCGATCGCGAACCGGCCCCTTGGCATCATCGCCAACCCGAACTGCACCACGATGGCCGCGATGCCGGTCCTTCGTCCGCTGCACGACGAGGCCGGCCTCACCGCGCTGGTCGCCACCACCTACCAGGCCGTCTCCGGCTCGGGTCTGGCGGGCGTGGCCGAGCTGTACACCCAGGCGCAGAAGGTCGCGGCCGAGGCGGACCGGCTGACCTTCGACGGCGGCGCGGTGGAGTTCCCCGAGCCGGCCGTCTACAAGCGCCCCATCGCCTTCAACGTGGTGCCGCTCGCGGGCAGCATCGTCGACGACGGCTCCTTCGAGACGGACGAGGAGCAGAAGCTCCGCAACGAGTCCCGCAAGATCCTGGAGATCCCGGAGCTGAAGGTGTCCGGCACGTGTGTCCGTGTGCCGGTCTTCTCGGGCCACTCGCTCCAGGTCAACGTCCGCTTCGAGCGGCCGCTCAGCGTGGAGCGCGCGTACGAGCTGCTCAAGGACGCCCCCGGCGTCGAGCTCTCCGAGATCCCGACGCCGCTTCAGGCCGCGGGCAAGGACGCGTCGTACGTGGGCCGCATCCGCAACGACGAGACCGTCGAGAACGGTCTCGCGCTCTTCCTCTCCAACGACAACCTCCGCAAGGGCGCTGCGCTGAACGCCGTCCAGATCGCGGAACTGGTAGCAGCCGAACTGAAGAAGTCCTGACCCCCTGAGCACAGTTCCCCGCGGGCGGCCAGGCACGCCGGGTGCCCTACAGGGGCGCGGGGAACTGCGCGGGTGCCCCAGCACGGCCCGCACCCGAAGTGCGCCGGGGCCATTGGGGCTTCGCCCCGGACCCCGTTCGCGCCTGAAGGGCGCTCGTCCTCAAACGCCGGACCGGCTGAGGGAATGCACCCGCCCGGCACCGAGTAGCTCAGGGGCGCGGGGAACTGCGCGGGACGCGGGCACGGTCCGAGCACCCCGGAACGGGTGGGGTCGCCGGGGCTCCGCCGGGCTCCGAGGGTGGCCCTCCCCCATGAAAAAGGGACATCGCGCTGCCCGCATCCTGCGTGCAAGGATGGCTGGAACGTCACGATCTGATGGAACTGAAGTATCTGAAGGAGATGACCGGGTGCCTGGCACGAATCTGACCCGTGAAGAGGCGCAGCGGCGCGCGGCCCTGCTCACCGTCGACTCGTACGAGATCGAGCTCGACCTGAGCGGCGCGCAGGAGGGCGGAACGTACCGCTCCGCCACCACCGTGCGCTTCGATGCCGCCGAGGCCGGGGCGGAGACCTTCATCGACCTGGTCGCGCCGACCGTGCACGAGGTCGTCCTGAACGGCACCGCCCTCGACGCGGCCGCCGTGTTCGCCGACTCGCGCATCGCCCTGACCGGGCTGGCGCAGGGCCGCAACGAGCTCACGGTGGTGGCCGACTGTGCCTACACCAACACCGGCGAAGGCCTGCACCGCTTCGTGGACCCGGTGGACCAACAGGCCTATCTGTACACGCAGTTCGAGGTCCCCGACGCCCGCCGCGTCTTCGCCTCGTTCGAGCAGCCCGACCTCAAGGCGACCTTCCAGTTCACCGTGAAGGCGCCGAGCGGCTGGACGGTGATCTCCAACTCGCCGACCCCGGAGCCCAAGGACGACGTCTGGGTCTTCGAGCCGACGCCGCGCATCTCCTCGTACATCACGGCGCTGATCGTGGGCCCGTACCACGCGGTGCACTCCACCTACGAGGGCCCGCATGGGCAGAGCGTGCCGCTGGGCATCTACTGCCGCCCCTCGCTCGCCGAGTTCCTCGACGCGGACGACATCTTCGCGGTGACCCGGCAGGGCTTCGACTGGTTCCAGGAGAAGTTCGACTACGCCTACCCGTTCGCCAAGTACGACCAGCTCTTCGTGCCGGAGTTCAACGCGGGCGCGATGGAGAACGCGGGCGCGGTCACCATCCGCGACCAGTACGTGTTCCGCTCGAAGGTGACGGACGCCGCGTACGAGACGCGCGCCGAGACCATCCTGCACGAGCTCGCCCACATGTGGTTCGGCGACCTGGTCACGATGGAGTGGTGGAACGACCTGTGGCTGAACGAGTCGTTCGCCACCTACACCTCGATCGCCTGCCAGGCGCACGCCGAGGGCTCGCGCTGGCCGCAGTCGTGGACCACGTTCGCCAACCAGATGAAGACCTGGGCCTACCGCCAGGACCAACTGCCGTCCACGCACCCGATCATGGCCGAGATCAATGACCTGGACGACGTCCTGGTCAACTTCGACGGCATCACGTACGCCAAGGGCGCCTCGGTCCTCAAGCAGCTCGTCGCCTACGTCGGCATGGACGAGTTCTTCCAGGGCGTGCAGGCATACTTCAAGGCCCACGCCTTCGGCAACACGCGCCTTTCCGACCTGCTCGGCGCGCTGGAGAAGACCTCGGGCCGCGACCTGAAGACCTGGTCGAAGGCGTGGCTGGAGACGGCCGGCATCAACATCCTGCGCCCCGAGATCGCGGTGGACGACGCCGGCGTCGTCACCTCGTTCGCCGTCCGCCAGGAGGCTCCGGCGCTCCCGGCCGGCGCGAAGGGCACCTCGACGCTGCGTCCGCACCGCATCGCGATCGGCCTGTACGACCTCGACGGCGCGGGCAAGCTGGTGCGCACCGACCGCATCGAGCTGGACATCGAGGGTGAACTCACCGCCGTGGACGCCGTGGTGGGCAAGGCGCGCCCCGCGGTCGTGCTGCTCAACGACGACGACCTGTCCTATGCGAAGGTCCGTCTCGACGAGGAGTCCCTGCGCGTCGTCACCGAGCACCTGGGCGACTTCACGGAGTCCCTGCCGCGCGCCCTGTGCTGGGCGTCGGCATGGGACATGACGCGCGACGGCGAACTGCCCACGCGTGACTACCTGTCGCTGGTCCTGTCGGGCGTCGCCAAGGAGTCCGACATCGGTGTGGTGCAGTCCCTGCACCGCCAGGTGAAGCTGGCCATCGACCTGTACGCGGCGCCCGAGTGGCGCGACACGGGTCTGACCCAGTGGACGGAGGCGACCCTCGCGCACCTGCGGACCGCCGAGCCGGGCAGCGACCACCAGCTGGCGTGGGCCCGCGCCTTCGCGGCGACGGCCCGCACCCCGCAGCAACTCGACCTGCTTCAGGCCCTGTTGACGGGCGCGGAGGTCATCGAGGGCCTGGCCGTCGACACCGAGCTGCGCTGGGCGTTCGTGGAGCGCCTCGCCGCGACCGGCGTCTTCGACGAGGCGGAGATCGCGGCGGAGCTGGAACTCGACAAGACGGCGGCGGGCGAACGCCACGCGGCGACCGCGAAGGCCGCGCGGCCGACACCGGAGGCGAAGGCCGAGGCGTGGGCGTCGGTCGTGGAGGGCGACAGCCTGCCCAACGCGGTCCAGGAGGCGGTCATCTCCGGCTTCGTCCAGACCGACCAGCGCGAGCTCCTCGCCCCGTTCGCGCCGAAGTACTTCGAGGCGGTCAAGGGCGTGTGGGAGTCCCGCTCGCACGAGATCGCCCAGCAGATCGCGGTGGGCCTCTACCCGGCGCTCCTGGTCTCCGAGGAAACCCTGGCCGCCACGGACACCTGGCTCACCTCGGCCGAGCCGAACGCGTCCCTGCGCCGCCTGATGTCGGAGTCCCGCGCAGGCATCGAGCGTGCCTTGCGCGCCAGGGCGGCCGACGCGGAGTCCGCCTAGCCAACCCGGGAGAGGCGGGGAGTACGCCACAGCGCGCCGCTCCCCGCCTCTCCCCTGGCGGGCGAGCGCCCTGTGCAGCCTCCGGCTGGACTCGCAGCCTGCAGACAGGCCGTGGCCGGCCGGCGGATGACGGTCTACCAGGCCGAGCCCGGCAGCGCCGACGAGGCGGCGCTCGGGATGCTCGCCGCGCGCTGACCGGGTCCACCGATGCCGCCGTCATCGGATGACCGGCCGCCTGAGCGAGCCAACAACCTCGCCCCAGGGCTGTCGCCGAGAGCGACCAGGACGAACCGGCGGCGCGGCGGGTCGGACACGAACGGCCGCCACGCCATCCCCGCGTCCGCTGTGAAGCTGTTCCGGCTTCGCAGGCCCACCAGGTTCTCACTGGTGCGCAGGTGGCGGCAGTACAGCGCCTGGCTGTGCGCGTCGACGATCCGCAGCTGCGGCGTCCAGCCGTGGCCGGCGAGGTGGGCCAGGGCGTCCTCGGCGAAGCGGCGATTGCGCTCGGCCGGGAACCACAGGAGCTCCTGGTCCGCCAGGTCGGCCCAGGACAGTGCGGTGTGCTCGGCCAGCGGGTGGTCGGGGCGCAGCACCACGCCGTGCGGTTCGTCGTCCAGGGTCAGCGCGGCCAGGCCGTCGATGGGGTGGAAGACGCGCATCACCCCGAAGGCCAGGGCACCGGTCCGCAGGAGGTCGAGCTGCCGCTGGGAGTCGGCCTCGTCGAACTCGACGCTCAGGGAGCCGTCGTCGGCGAAGATCCGCTCGACGCGGGCCAGCAGGTGCTCCGGAACCGTTCGGCAGACCCCCACCCGGACCGCGCGGCGCGCGTCGCGCGCCTGGTCCAGCGACGCCTCGATCTCGGCGAGGGCGCGGATGGCGGTCGCGTACAGGATCCGGCCGCCCTCGGTCAGCTCCATCCCCTTGGGTCTGCGGTGGAACAGCGGGGCGCCGACACGGCGTTCCAGGGCGCTGATCTGCTGGCTCAGGCTGGGCTGTGCGATCCGCAGCACGCGCGCCGCCTCGGTCATCGTGCCTTCCTCGGCGACGGTGACGAAGTAGCGGAGATGGCGAAGTTCGACGCCCCGGTGGTCGTTCACGGCCGCTCCTTCCTCTCGCGATAGGCCCGAGCCTATGGCTTGCTTCCCAACTGCTATTGGCATGAGTCGGATCCCGTGGGTTTTCCTAAGGAGGCCGTCCACGGCCTCGTCGGTCCGGTGATCAATCTCTGAGAGCTGAGGAACCATTTATGAAGATCGCCGAGTTCCCCGCATCGGCGGCACGGGGAAGCGTGGCCGCGGCCCTGGCGGAGGACAGGGCCGCCGACGACATCACCACCCTGTGGAGCGTCCCGGCCGGCCCGATCGCCACCGCCGAGATCAGTACCCGCCAGCCCGGTGTCGCCGCCGGACTGCCCGTGGTCCACGAAGTCTTCGCCCAGACCGACGCCGAGGTCGAGGTCGAGACTTTGGTCGCGGACGGCGGGCGGCTGCGGGCCGGGGACGTCCTGGTGCGGCTGACCGGATCGGCGCGCAGCCTGATCACCGCCGAGCGCACGGTGCTGAACTTCCTGCAGCGCCTGTGCGGCATCGCCACTGTCACCGACGGCTTCGTCCAAGCGGTGGCCGGAACCCCAGCGCGGATCCTGGACACCCGCAAGACCGCCCCGGGACTGCGGGCGCTGGACAAGTACGCCGTGACCGCGGGCGGCGGCAGCAACCACCGGCTCACCCTGGCGGCGATGGTCCTGCTGAAGGAGAACCACATCACCACGGCGGGCGGGGTGACCGCGGCGATCAATGCGGTCCGGAAGGGAATGGCCGATTCCGGGACGAGCGTGCCGATCGACGTCGAAGTGCAGACCGTCGCGCAGGCCCGCGAAGCCATGGAAGCGGGAGCTGGCTGGCTCATGCTCGACAACATGGAGGTGGCCGACATCGAAGAAGTGATGCGAATGAGGGCCGGCCGTTCCGGCGGTTCGGAGATCCTCCTGGAGGCTTCCGGCAACGTCACCCTGGACCGGGTTCGCGCCCTTGCCGATGCCGGCGTCGACCTCATCTCGATCGGCGCCCTGACGCACAGCGCACCCGCGCTCGACCTGACGATGCTGATCACGATGGGCGCGGCGCCATGCCCGAGGTGACGATCGTCGACGCGTGCCGGCGGCAGGGCCAGGGCGGCAGTCCGACCGCCGTTCTCGACGACGCGCCCTTCACTGATGCCGAGCGACAGCGCATCCGGCACCCTGATCCGCCTGGGCGGCGCCGCAGAAATCGCGCGCCGTCCGCCTTCCCCTGCTCGGCTGACACGAAGGCGACTCGCGGTGGTCAGCAGACCAACAAGGACGGCCGCCGACGCTCGTCCGAGACCAACCCGTAAGTCAGATGCACTCATCCCACCACTGGAGGTTCCATGCCCAAGGGCTACTGGGTCAGCGTCTACCGCACCATTTCAGATCCTGAGAAGCTGGCTGCTTACAACAAGCTGGCCCGCCTGGCCGTCGCGCCCGGGGGCGGCCGGACCATCGTCCTTGGCGGTCGGGTCGTGGCGCATGACGCCGGAATCGCCGAGCGCACCGTCCTGGTCGAGTTCGACAGCTTCGAGCAGGCCGTCGCGGTGCGCGAGAGTGCGGCCTACCAGGAGGCGCTGGCCGCCCTCTCCGACGGCGTCGAGCGCGACTTCCGCATCGTCGAAGGCATTGACTGACCGAGGTCCACCCCGGCGGCCTTCGCGATCGCCGCGAAGCTGGTGCGGCCGCCTGTGCGTTGTGCTGCCGAGATGTCCTTCTCGGCGTCGCTGCGGGCGCGTTCGCTGCGACGCCGGGTGGCCTCGGCCAGTGGGGCGGTGTTGTCAGCCGGCGGTCCAACCCCCGCTGGTTCACGTCGTCCTACAGCAACAACGGCGGCCAGTGCATACAGGTGGCCACCAACCTCGCCGACGCCGGCCGGGGTGTGGTCCCCGTACGGGACAGCAAGAACCCCCTCGGGCCCGTCCTGCGGCTCTCCCCCGACGCCTTCCGCGGTCTCATCGAGTTCGCTCGGCGTGCCGACCGATAGCAGCCCACCCCGCACATGGGAACCGCCCGACGGACGGGCGTCGATGCGCAACCGTTCCGCCGGGCGGGAGTACGAGAGAGGAGCCGGGGTCAGCCGGTCAACTCCGTGTGGCGGCGGCGCAGTTCGGCCGCACCCTCGGCCGTGAGGGCACCGTGCAGTCGCATGCGCGCGACCCCGCCGTCGGGGAAGGCGTCCAGGCGGACGTGGGTCGCCACCGCCTGGGCCGGGAGGCGGAACCGGTGCAGCGTGTCGGGCTGGAGGCGCGTACGCGGGATGATCTCGAACCACTCGCCCGTCTCGCCGTCGCGCCCGCTCAGCGCGATCCAGCCCGCCGAGTTGCCCTTCAGGTACGCCGTGTCGATCTCGACCGCCCTGATCGCCCCCTGTGCGACCAGCCGGAAGCGCACCCAGTCATTGGTGTCGCGGACACGGCGACGGCGGTTCTCCCAGCCGTCGTCCATCTTGCGGGAGGTGCCGGGCAGGATGATCTGCGTCGGCGAGGAGTAGAACTTGTCGCTCGCGTCCTCGTACGAGCCGCCGTTGACGACCGCCACGAGGTCGATCGTGCCGAGGGTGTCGAGCCACTCCGGGTCCGGTACGACCTCGCCGTGCACGCGCAGGCGGGCCACGCCGCCGTCGGGGTGCTGGCAGAGGCGTATGTGGGTGTAGCGGCGCCCCGTGGTGATCTCGAAGCCGTTCTCGGCGTGACCGCGCACCGGCGTCGGCGGGACGATCTCGTCCCACTTCACGTCGTCGGCGAGAAGCTGCTCGGGGCTGGGCGAGCCCTCGACCGCGGTGGCCTGGATCGAGACCCGCTGCGGGTAATTGCCGCGGAAGTGCGCCGTGTCGACGACGATGCCCTTGATCACGCCGGGCGCGCCGAGCCGTACGAGCGCCCAGTCGTGGTCCTCGGGGGCGGGAAAGACGTGGTCGGCGTCGGCCCCGCGGCGACGGCGGGTCTCCCAGCCGTCCATGATCTTGCCCTTGTGCCCGAAGTGCTCGGGGTCGAAGACGGCGCGGTCGCGCACCAGGAGGTTCTCGCGCTCGGCGAAGAACTCGTCGTTGGCGGCGATGACTCCGGCGCCGAGCCTGCGGTCCGCGAGGTCGACGAGCTCGGTGAAGGCGAACTCCCCCGAGCGGTAGTCGGCGTACGGGTCGCCGCCGCCGTAGGGCGCGGCGTCGTTGGCGTGCGGGTCGGCCGCGGACGCGTGGTCGAGGTTCTCGGTGGCGGAAGTCATGCCATGACTCTCGGGTACCCGACCGCTCGCGTCCATCGAAAGTTTCATCACAGACCTTTTAGCAATGACGAACGATCTCGGGAGAGGCGGACGGCTTCCCTCCGCGCTTACATGGCCACTTCTGGCCAACTCCCGTTTGCGCCCTGGGGCGTTGCCATACTCCCGGCATGGACTCAGAGACGATCACCGCAGCGGAGACGATCACCGCGGCGGATGCCGGCAGCTGGAAGCTCGGCGACCTGGAAGTGAACCGGATCGGTTTCGGCACGATGCGGCTGCCGCAGCGGGGCGCGGCCCTGCGCGCCGATGCCGTACCGAGGGACCGCGACGAAGCAATAGCCGTGCTGCGCAAGGCCGTTGAGCTCGGCGTGAACCACCTCGACACGGCGGCGTTCTACTTCTCGCCGCTGCGTTCGTCGAACGAGCTGATCAACAGCGCGCTCGCCCCGTACGCGGACGACCTCGTCATCACCACCAAGGTGGGGCCCGCGCGCGTCGCCTCGGGAGAGTGGGGTGAGCACGCGCGGACGCCGCGGGCGCTGCGCGGGCAGGTCGAGGAGAACCTGCGCCAACTCGGCCGCGACCACCTCGACGTCGTGAACCTGCGTGTCTCCGGGCCCGATTCGGTCGCCGAGCGTTTCGGCGCACTGGCCGAGCTGCGCGCGGCGGGGCTCATCCGCCACCTGGGCCTGTCCAATGTGGGCCCGGCCCACCTCGACGAGGCGCTCGCCATCGCGCCCGTGGTCTGCGTACAGAACCCGTACGGCATCGGCGCCCCCGCCGAGCAGGAGGCCATGCTGCGGCTGTGCGGCGAGCGGGGCATCGCGTTCGTGCCGTTCTACGCGATCGCGGGGGCGGGGCGGGAGGCGGGCGCGGGTGCGGGCGACGCGGCCGGCGCGGCCGGCGCGGCCGGCGCGAAGGACCGGGAGGTGCTGGCGATCGCGGGTGAGCGGGGTGTGAGCGCGGCGCGGATCCGGCTGGCCTGGACGCTGCACCGGGGCCCGCACGTCCTGGCCATCCCCGGCACCGGCGACCTGGCCCACCTCGCCGACAACGTGGCCGCGGGCGCGCTGCGGCTCACGGACGACGAACTGGCCCGCCTGGGCGCGGACACACCCCATGTGAGCGTCTGACCGACACCGATCCGGCCGACCGGCCGGCCCGCCTGGGCGCGGACACACCCCACGTCCGTGCCTGACCGACACCGATCCGGCTAACCGGCCGGCCGTACGCGCGCGACCTCGCGCAGTGCGGCGAGGACACGGGCCACGGCAGGGCCGTCCTCCGCGCCCCGCCGCACCGCGGCCACCACGTGGCGGCGCGGCTGGTCCGCGCTGAGGATGCGTGTGACGACGCCCGCACGGCGGTCGGCCGCCGCCATGCGGGGCACGAGCGCCACCCCCATCCCGGCCTCCACCATGGCCAGGATCGCCGTCCATCCGGCCGCGCTGTGCGCCTGCTCGGGGACGAATCCGGCGGCCTCGCACGCCGCGGTGGTGATCTCCGACCAGGGGCCGCTGCCGCCGAAGATCCACGCCTCGTGGGCCAGGTCCGCGAGGCGCAGACCCGGTTCGGCGGCGAGTGGGTGCCCGGCGGGGAGCGCCACGTCGAGGGGGTCGGTGAGCAGGGGCAGCAGGGCGAACTTGGGGTCGCGGGCGCTCGGCGCGTGGGCCGCGAGGGAGAGGGCGAGGTCCACCGACCCGGCCGAGAGCAGCTCGTACGCCTCGGCCGCCTCGGCTTCGCGTACGCGTACCTCCAGCGCGGGGTGGCTGCGGCGCAGCTGCTGCACGGCGGGCACGACGAGGGCGGGTACGGCGGTGGAGAAGGCCCCGATCCGCACCTCGCCCGCCTCTCCTTGCAGATAGCCCGCCAACTCGGCGTCCGCGCGCTCCAGTTGGGCGAAGACCACCTCGGCGTGGCGCAGCACGAGATGGGCGGCGTCGGTGAGGCGGACCCGGCGGCCGTGCGCTTCGAGCAGGGTCACTCCGAGCTGCTTGGCGAGGTTGGACAGCTGCTGCGAGACCGCCGAGGGCGTCATGAGCAGCACCTCGGCGGTCGCGGTCACGGTGCCCTGTTCGCGCAGGGTCCGCAGGATGTGGAGTTTCTTGATGTCCCACTCGCTCATGGGACGCAACATACCGGCGCTCCCCCGGCCCGGCTCACCTGCGGCTTCCCAGGACGACCCCGCCGAGGATGAGCGCCATGGACACCAGCTGCGCCGGGCCCGTGGACTCGCCGAGCAGAGGGTAGGAGAGCAGCGCCACACAGACCGGCTGGAGGTAGTAGACGACGCCGGCGCGGGCGGCGCCGATCAGCGAGATCGCCTTGTTCCAGGCGAAGAAGGCCACGGCCGACGAGAGCACCCCCACGTAGAGGAGCGGGCCGACGGTGGCGGGCGTCGCAGCGAACCCGCCCTGCACGGCGAGGCTGACGCCGTAGGCGGGGGCCAGCATGAGCGCGCCGAGTACGAAGGTGGTGAACAGGAAGGTGAGGGAGCCGAGTTCGGCCGGGCGGCGGCGCAGCAGCACGCTGTACGAGGCGAAGCTGAGGGCGGCCGCGACCATCCAGAGGTCGCCGGGCGCGAGGGCGAGGTCGAGTGAGCCCTTGCTGACCAGGAGCAGGACGCCGGCGACGGCGACGAGCAGCCCGACGGTGCGCCGCGCGCCGAGCCGGCCACCGGTGAGGCGTTCGTGGACGGCCATCAGGACCGGCGAGGCCGCCATGATCATGCCCATGTTGCCGGCCGGGGTGGAGGTGCCGGCCTGGTTGACGAGGGTGTTGTACACGGTGATGCCGAGCAGGGAGGCGACGGTGAGGTAGCCCAAGTTGCGTCGGATCAGGGCGCGTTGGCGCCAGGTCTCACGGATGGCGAAGGGGGCGACCGCGGCGATGGCGATCAGCCAGCGCCAGAAGGCGTCCTGGACGGGCGGCACCGAGGCGTGCAGCGCCCGGCTCGCGACGAAGCTCCCGGACCAGACGACCGTCGCTACGGCGGCGAGTGCGAGCCCGAGCCCGGAGGCTCCGCCCGCCTTCCGGGCCGCGGTGGTACGCGGTGTGCTGCGGACGTGGTCCAGGACGGTCACGAGGGCTCCGTTTCGGATTCGGCAGGGCCTGCGCACCTGGGGAGGCGCGGGGTGTGCCCCTACCGTCGCACCGCCCCAACGGTTAAGTCTATCGAAAGTTTCGCCTCAATACTTTCAGTAGAACTGAACAGAGCGGGGCCGCTCGCCGGCTTCTTCGGCGCGATGGCGATCTGCCCGGCGAGGGTGGCGCCGAAGGCGATCGCCATCCCGAGGATCTGTACGGGGCCGAGGGCCTGGCCGAGCGCCGCCCAGCCGATGACGGCGGCGGTGAGCGGGGAGAGCGGGCCGAGGAAGGTGACGGAGGTCGCGGTCATGCGGCCGATGCCGCGGAACCAGAGCCAGTACGCGACGGCCGTGTTCACCAGGGCGAGGTAGAGGTATCCGGTGAGGTTGCGTCCGTCGAGCGCGGGCGGGGCGCCCTCGGCGAGGAGGGCGACGGGCGCGATGAGCAGCCCGCCCGCGGTGAGCTGCCAGCCGGTCAGGACCAGCGGCCCCACACCCTCGGGCCGCCCCCACCGTTTGGTGAACACCGTGCCTGCGGACATCGAGGCGGAGGAGCCGAGCGCGGCGATCACCCCGATCGCGTCGAAGGCGCCGGTCGCCTTCAGGACCACGAGGCTGACCCCGAGGGCCGCGGCCACGCCGGTGAGCAGGGTGCGCCGGGTGGGCCGCTCTCCCAGGAAGAGCGCGGCGAGCCCGGCCACCCACAGCGGCCCGACCGACCCGATCACGGCCGCCATGCCGCCGGGGAGCCGGTAGGCGGAGAGGAAGAGCAGCGGGAAGAACGCGCCGATGTTGAGCGCGCCGAGCACCGCGGACTTCCACCACCAGGCGCCGCGGGGCAGCCTCCTGGTGACCGCCACCAGCGCGAGCCCGGCGGGCAGGGCCCGCATCATGCCGGTGAACAACGGGCGGTCGGCGGGGAGGAATTGGGTGGTGACGAAGTAGGTGGAGCCCCAGGAGATGGGGGCGAGGGCGGTTAGAGCGGTGGTGGTGAGGGGTCGGTTGAGGTTGAGGTTCACTGGATGTCCCTTCCAGGGGGTGGGGTGGGGCTGGGTGAGGTGGAGTGGGTGCGGTCGGGATGGCTGCGATGCCGGGTGACGGCCGTGCGTGGCTGGTCGCGTTCCCCGCGCCCCTGGAGGCCGCCGGTACCGACCGGTCGCGCCCGCCGCGGCGGAGCCGCGCAGTGTTACAGCCCCGCGCCCCTGGAGGCCGCCCGGTACCGACCGGTCGCGCCCGCCGCGGCGGAGCCGCGCAGTGTTACAGCCCCGCGCCCCTGGAGGCCGCCCGGTACCGACCGGTCGCGCCCGCCGCGGCGGAGCCGCGCAGTGTTACAGCCCCGCGCCCCTGGGTCCGCTCTTCGGGGGAGGACGAGCGCCCTTCAGGCGCGAACGGGGTCCGGGGCGGAGCCCCGGGGGGCTGCACCTTCGGGTAGCCGCACGGGTGACTGGGTGGGAAAACCTCCGACCGCCCCATCGGGAAGCCCCCGCTCAAGCCGCACCACAACCCCCGCCGCCACCACCGACGTCACGACCAGGACCGCCCACGGCACCCGCCCGTCCACGGCCATCAGCGCCGTGAAGAGCGACGGCGCGACCGCTGCCGCGAGCGACCAGGACAGCTGGTACGCCGCGAGGTAGCGCCCCCGCAGTGCCTCCGGCGCGGCGGCCACGGAGAGCGCGCCGGCCGAGGGGCTGTGGACGAGTTCGCCCAGCGTGTACAGCGCGACGATCACCATCAGCGCCCCGCCGAGGACGATCCCCGAGCCGGGCCGGAACGTACCGAGCACGATCTGCGCGGCGAAGGCGGCGGCGAACAGGAGCGAGCCGAGCGCGGCGGAGCGGGTGCGCCGGGCCCCGCGGGACCGTATCCGGGCGCCGACCGCGACCCCGCCCGCCGCGCACATCACGGTGTTGAGCGTGAACGCGGTGCCGGTGAGGGCCTGGGGCCCGCGCAGCCAGGTCGTGATGTACAGCGGGAAGAGCACCGAAAGGGCCGAATAGCCCAACGCGTTGAGGAAGTTGACGGCGGTGAGCCCGAGGAAGGGACGGTCGGCGAAGACCTGCCGGTACCCGGCGGGCCGGGAAGCGACGGCGGCCGCGGCGCCCCCGACGTCCGAGGCGCCCGCGACCGCACCCCCGCCCGCAACCGCGCCCGGCGTGACGGCGGCCCGCCGTTCGGGCCGTACGCCGCGCATCAGGAAGGCGGCGAGGGCGAAGCTGCCCGCGTTCAGCCAGGCCGCGGCCGTAAATCCGGCGTCCCCGCCGAACCCGACGACGAGCGAGGCGAGCAGCGAGCCCGCGCCGAGCCCGCCGTTGCGCAGGGCGCGCGAGGAGGCCTGGAGCCGGTCCCGGTCCGCGCCCTGGGCGACCTCCCCGAGCAGGGACTGCTGCACGGCGGGGAAGGCACGGTCACCGAAGGCGGTGGCGAGCGCGACGGCCGCGAAGGCCGGCAGGGAGTGGGCGAAGGGGTAGAGGAGGAAGCCCGTGCCGCGCACCCCGTACAGGAAGAGCTGGATGCGCCGGGCGCCGTACCGGTCGACGGCCGCCCCGGCGAGCGGCAGCGCGCCGAGCCCGAGCAGTCCCACGACCGTGAGCACGAGGCCCACCGTGGCGAACGGGAGCCCGGTGACATGGTGGAAGAAGACCAGGCTGAACGGTACGTACATCCCGGAGCCGGTCGCGTCGACCGCCATGGCGACGAGCATCCGGCGCTCGCCGGCTATGCGGGGGGTGCGGGTACGACTGCGGAACGTACGCATGGGGACTCCGTCTCCGGTCCGTGTCCGGCCCGTCTCCGGGCGGGCCAAGTGGCTTAGCTGAAAGTAGCTTACTCGTAAGCTACTTTCCGTCAAGCAACTTTCTTGCGTACGACCGATGCTCCTCGGATACTGGTCCCATGACTGCTGCTCCTGGCCCCATGACTGCTGCGACAAGCCCGGCATCCTCGTCCGCACCCCCTCAGGCCGGCGTGCCCGCCTCCGCACCCCCGGACGCGGTGGACGCGATCACCGCGCAGTGGGCCGAGGTCCGGCCGGACCTGGAAACGGTGCCGATGGCGGTGTACGGGCGGATCTACCGGATCGCGCGGGCGATGGGCGATCGGATGGACAGGGAGTACGCGCGCTTCGGCATCGGGCGGGGCGAGTTCGACGTCATCGCGACGCTGCGGCGCTCGGGCGAGCCGTACACGCTGTCGCCGCGCCAGCTCTCGGGGACGCTGATGCTCACGACGGGCGGGATGACGGGGCGCCTGGACAAGCTGGAGAAGGCGGGCCTGCTGGTGCGCAGCCCCGACCCGACGGACCGGCGCGGTCTGCGGGTGACGCTGACGGAGCGGGGGCTGAGGCTGGTGGACGAGTCGGTGACGGCCGGGCTTGCGGCACAGCGAGAGGTCCTGGGCGCCGCCCTCGACGAGGACGAGGCGGCCCAACTCTCCGCGCTGCTGAGGAAGTTGCTGGCGGCGCACTGAAGGACTGCCGGCGCACCAGGGGGCGAGGCACCTTACGCGGGGCTCCGGGTGAGCCGGACGCGCAGCCGCCGCACGCGCCGGGCCACGAAGCCGAACGTGTGCGTGACACGCTCCTCGACCAGGTGCGGCTTGGCGCGCCACAGGGCGGAGAGCATGAGGTCCGCTTCCATACGGGCCAGAGGCGCGCCGAGACAGAAGTGCGCTCCCAGGCCGAACGCGAGGTGTTTGCTGCCGCGTTGCAGGTCCAGGCGGTGCGGGTCGGCGTGGACGAGCGGGTCCCGGTTGGCGGCGTTGAGCATCAGAACCATGATCGTTCCTCGCGGGACCACCGCACCGCCCACCTCGGCGTCGGTCAGCGCGGTGCGCACGGCGATGTGGACGGGTGGTTCGTAGCGCAGGAGTTCCTCCACAGCCGTGGCCATGACGCCGGTGCCGGCACCGGCGTGATCGAGGACGCGACTCTCCTCGGGGTGGGTGAGCAGCGTGTGCAGGCCGTTCGCGATCAGGCCGACCGTCGTCTCGTAACCCGCCGCGATGAGCTGGCCGCAGGTGGCGACCGCCTCGCTCAGTGTGAGGGAGCCGTCCTGCCGCGCGGCGACCTCGGCGAGGTGGCCGATGACACTCGTGCCGCCGCCCTCGGGGCTGTGCCGCAGGAGGGTGGCGAAGGTACGGACGAACTCGGTGCGGGCCCGGGCGATACGGGCCCCGGCGGCGGGATCGACGGCCTGCTGCGGGTCCATGCCGCGTACGAGGAGCTCCGCCATCTCCCCGAACCCGCCGAAGCGGCTCTCGTACTCCGGCGGCAGGCCCAGGACGTCGGAGAGGACCGAGGCCGCCAGCGGCTGGGCGAGGTCCGCGACGACGTCCACTTCTCGTTGGCGCCATGCCCGGTCGGTGAGTTCGCAGACGTACCTTTCGATCCTGGGCCCGAGCCCGGCGGTGGCCCGCGCGGTGAACGCCCCGCTGACCCTGCCCCGTTGCCGGTCGTGCTCGGGCGGGTCCGTCAGGAGGAAGGACCGGGCGGGCACGCCGTACGCGGTGGTGTCGCGGGCCTTCCTGGCGCCGTGGCCGAACCGCGGATCGCGCAGCACCGCGGCGCACTCGGCGTGGCCGAGGAGGACCAGAGCACCCGACGGGGTGCGGTGAACGGGACCGTACCGGGCGCGGAGCGGCTCGGTGAAGCGGTTGGGGTCGGCCCGGTAGGCCTCGCTGGAGGGGTCGCAGTTCAGTTGCTCCGCGATCAGTTCGGGCCAGGAGACCGGAGCCGCGGTACGCGTGTTCTCCATGACGAGCGACTGTAGGGGGCCGCTCCGTACGGGACGGTCGCGCCACGTCTCGCACCCTGTCGGCATTCGAGGGCATTTCTTCGGGCGCCGCCGTGACGGCATGGGGTGCCCGGTGCGCCGGGATACCGGTGGTTCGCTGGCCCCATGGCTGAATTGGTGACCGTGGGCGGCGGCCCCCGGAGAGCACGGTGGGTGGCGGCGGAGACAGGGCTTTCGGTGCGGCGCAGATGGGCGGCGGCGCTCACGGTGTGCCTGGGGCTGTTCCTGCTCGGGCTCGATCTGACCGTGCTCAACGTGGCCGTCCCGGACCTGCGGAACGACCTCGACGCGAGCATGCGGGAAACCCAGTGGATCGTGGACGCCTATGTGCTGGCCCTGGGCGGGCTGGTGCTGACCAGTGGCGGGCTCACCGATCGGCTGGGGCGTCGGCGCGCGTTCGTCGCGGGCCTGGTGGTCTGTGCCCTCTCCTCGGCCGCGGGCGGCCTCGTCCACTCTCCCTGGCAGGTCGTCACCGCGCGCGGCGCCATGGGCGTGGGTGCCGCGTTGCTGATGCCGGCCACGCTGTGCATCATCACCGGCCTGTTTCCCGAACCCGCGCTCCGCCGGCGGGCGATCGCCGTATGGGCGGCGGTCGGTGGGCTCGGGGGCACCTGTGGGCCCGTGATCGGCGGGTGGCTGGTGGAGCGGACCTCCTGGCGCGCCGCCTTCTGGATCAACATTCCCATCGCCGCCCTCACCGTCGTCCTGGCGCTGACACTTGTGCCCGCCCACCGGCCCCTCTCCTCCCGCGCCGCTCCCCGCTTCGACGTGCCGGGCGCCGTCCTGTCGGCGAGCGGTCTGCTCGTCCTGGTGTGGGCCGTCATCGAAAGCCCCGCCCGGGGCTGGACGGAGCCGCTCACGCTCTGCGCCTACGGGGTGGCCGCGCTGTTGCTGGCGGGCTTCCTCGTCGTGGAACACCGCGGCGCCTGCCCGGTCCTGCCGTTGCCGCTGGTGCGTGACGCGCGGGTCGGCACGGCGGCGCTGGTGCTGGCCATGATGTCGTTCGCCCTGTTCGGTGCGCTCTTCGTGGTCACCCTGTATCTGCAGGGGGTTCTGGAGTACACGCCGTGGCAGGCGGGGCTGCGGGTGCTGCCGTTGCCTGCGGGGCTCATGGTGGGCGCGGCGGTCTCGCTGGGGGTCACGGCCCGTTGGGGCGAGAGGAGCAGTGTGCTGCTCGGACTTGTCACGGTGGCGGGCGCGTTCGGGCTCCTGGCACACACGTCCGCGGGCTCCGGCTACGGGCCTCTCGCGGTCTTCCTGGTGCTGGGCGGTGTGGGTGCGGGGCTGACCGCAGCGGCCTCGACCGCCTGCGTCATGAACGCGGTTCCGGCCGCCCAGGCCGGCCTCGGGTCATCGGTCAATGACGCCACCCGTCAGGTCGGCGCCGCCCTCGGCGTCGCCGTCCAGGGCTCGCTCCTGTCCAGCACGTACACCGGCCGGCTCGACGACGCCTTCACCCACATCCGTACGCCCGCCCTGCCACACGGGGTGAACGCCTCGGACAACGTCCTTTCCACCGTGGCGATCGCTCACCGCCTGCCGCCGGAAGCACGTGAGCGGCTGCGCGCGGCGGCGGCCGACGCGTTCGTGCACGGCATGGAGCGGGCCGCCCTGGCCGCGGCCGTCGTCGTGCTGGCCGCCGCCGTGATCACCCTGCGCCGGTTGCCGGCCGGGGCCCGCGTGGACCCGGCGCCAAGTGGTCCGCCAGTGAAGTGATTCTGACGAGCCGGGGGTGTTCCCGACGGCGAACCACCGGCGGCGCCGGTATCACAGGGGACGTCGCCCATCCGCAACCGAACGAACACCCCGACGAAAGGGCACGCCTTGACTACCGCGCAGATTCCGTTCACCGAAGAATCCCTCAAGGCCCTCGTCGTCGAGGAGTTCGAGATTCCCGCCGGTCAACTGAGCGAGGACGCCACCCTGGAAGCCCTCGGGCTCGACTCCCTCGGCTTGCTGGAACTCCTCGTCGCCGTCGAGGCCCGGACGCGCAGGGAAATCTCCACCATGGACCTGCCGATCTCCCCCAACACGCCGTATTCCGAGGCCGCGCGCATCGTCACGCGGGCCGTGGCGCAGGCACCCGTGATCGGCTCCGGAGACCTGGTAGCCGAATGAACCGCCCGCCGCAGATCGCCGTCACCGGGCTCGGTCTTGTCACCGCGGCCGGTGTGGGCGTCCCGGAGACCTGGCGGCGTCTCTGTGCGGGCACGCCCACCAGCGCGCCCGACCCCGAACTCGACGGTCTGCCCGTTCCGTTCGCGTGCCGTGTCCCCGCCGCCCCCGTCAAGGCGGCGGCGCCCGGCCTCGCCTGGCGTGCCGACCCGTTCATCCGCTTCGCCGTGGCCGCCGCCCAGGAAGCCGTCGCCGACGCGGGCCTGGACCCGGGTGGCTGGGACGCGCCGCGCGTGGCGGTCGTGATCGGGGTGGGCGCCTCGACGCACGATCTGACGCCGACCGCGAGCAGTGCCATGGCCGAGCGCCGCTTCCAGGCCGTCCCGCCCACCCTCGTCGCGCGCAGCGCGCCCAACATGGCCGCCGGGTACGTCGGCATGAAGCTGGGCGCCCAGGGGCCCACCCTGTGCACCAGCACGGCGTGCGCCTCCGGAGCGACCGCCATCGGCACGGCCGCCCTGCTCCTGCGCTCGGGCATGTGCGACATCGCCGTCGCCGGCGGCAGCGAGAGCGCGAGCCGGGTCACATCGGCCGCGTTCTGGCGCATGGGAGCGCTCTCGACCCGCACCCACGACCCGGTGGGCGCGTCCCGCCCCTTCGACCGCGATCGCGACGGCTTCGTCCTCGGTGAGGGCGCGGGCGTCCTCGTCCTCGAGCACGCCACGCACGCACGTGCCCGCCGGGCCCGCCCCTACGCGCTGCTGACCGGGTACGGAGCGAGCGGCGACGCCCACCACGCCACCTCGCCGCACCCCGAGGGTGCGGGCGCGCAGCGTGCGATGCGGTCGGCCCTGGCCGACGCGGGTCTGGCGTCCCAGGACATCGATCACGTCAACGCGCACGCCACTTCGACGCGCCTCAATGACCAGGTCGAAGCGATCGCGCTGCGGGGCGTCTTCGGTACGCCGCCGCCGGTCACGGCGACCAAGAGCATCCTGGGCCACTCCCTGGGAGCCGCCGGCGCCATCGAAGCCGTGGTCGGTGCGCTCACCCTGCGCCACCAGCTGATCCATCCGTCCGCCAACCTCGACCGGCTCGACGACGGCATCGACCTGGACGTCGTGACGAAGCAGGCCCGGCCCGGCCGCGTACAGGCCGTGCTGACCACGTCGTTCGGCTTCGGGGGCCAGAACGCGGCCCTGATCCTGCAGGCCTGCTGACGGCGTCCTCGCCCGGTGCAGGCTCCGGCCCGGGGTGCGCACGAAAGCCGCTCCGGTCCACGGGCGCGCACGAAAGCCCCCGCGTCGTCCCTGGCAGGGGGCGGCGGGGGGACCGTGTTCCCGAAGGGTTACGCCTTCGTCGCGGGCTTCCGGGACTTGTCCAGGACCATCACCAGTCCGGCGATGATCGCGAACAGCGCCAGCGGCGCGAGCACGAACAGACCGATCGTGTCCATCACGCTCAGGCCGGAACCCGGGTCGTCACCGTCATCGCGCGTGAGCGCAAGCGCGGGGGACGACATCAGCAGCATCATCAGCGTCGTACCGGCTGCTACGGCGCCGGCGCGCAGGGCGTTCTTCTTGTCCACGGTGCCAACGTAGCGAACGCCCGTGAGGACCGCGCGCCCGGGGTGCCGTACGGGGCCCCGCCCACCCGGGGCCGCCCTCCGCCGGGCGCCGGTCCGCCCCGGAGCGGGGCCGGGGTCACCCCGCGTCGCCCGGGGCCCGGCGCGGAAAGATCCGCATCAGGGCGTGCAGCCGCGGGGAGGCCGTAAGTTGTTCCAGGGTCAGGGGGCGGGCGTCGGGGCCGGCCACCGGGAGGCGCCAGTTGGGGTACTGGTCCCAGGTGCCGGGCAGGTTCTGCGGTCTTCGGTCGCCGACCGCGTCGGGCAGCCACACCCCCACCATCCGCGCCGGGGTGCTCAGCAGGAACCGGTAGACGGCCCTGACCTCGGCCTCTTCGTCGCCCGGGGCGTCGGGAAGCAGCCCGAGCCGCTGGAGGTAGCCGAGCCACTCCCCCACCTCGGCGCGCGCGGCGCTCTGCTCCTGGACCAGCGGGCTCGTGAGCAGGCCGAGGCTGTGGCGGAGCTGGACGTGTTCGCCGGTGAGGCGGGCCGCCGTGGAGGGCAGGTCGTGGGTGGTGGCGGTGGCCAGACAGCCGGGGCGCCAGGTCTCGGGGGCCAGCGGCCGCCCGTCGCCGGCCCAGTCCCGTTCGAACCACAGGACCGACGTGCCGAGCACCCCGCGCGCGGCGAGCGCCTCGCGCACTCCGGGTTCCACCGTGCCGAGGTCCTCCCCTATGACGACGGCGCCCGCCCGGTGCGCCTCAAGGGCGAGGACGGCGAGCATGGCCTCGGCGTCGTAGTGGACGTACGTCCCGTCGGTGGGCGGGTGGCCCTCGGGGACCCACCACAGCCGGAACAGGCCCATCACATGGTCGATGCGCAGGGCGCCCGCGTGCCGCAACAGGCCTTGGAGCAGGCCGCGGTAGGGGGCGTAGCCGCGGGCGGCGAGGACGTCGGGGCGCCAGGGTGGCAGCCCCCAGTCCTGACCCAGCGCGTTGAAGGCGTCGGGGGGCGCCCCCACCGACATGCCGGGCGCGAAGGCGTCCTGCTGTGCCCACGCATCGGCGCCTTCGGGGTGGACGCCCACGGCGAGGTCGTGGACGAGGCCGACCGGCATGCCCGCTTCCCGCGCGGTGCGCTGGGCGGCGGCGAGCTGGGTGTCGGTCAGCCAGGCGAGCCAGGAGTGGAAGTCGACGCGGTCGATGAGTTCGCGCCGGGCGCGGGCGGTCGCGGCGGACGCGGGGTCGCGCAACCCCTCGGGCCAGCGGCGCCAGTGCGGACCGTACCGTTCGGCGAACGCGCACCACGTGGCGTGGTCTTCGAGGGCCTGGCCCTGCTCGGCGAGGAAGTCGCAGTAGGCGGCCCGCCGGCCGGGCGCCATCGGCACCCGGTACAGGAGGGTCAGAGCCTCGCGCTTGAGCGCCCACACCGCGTCACGGTCGATCAACTCACCCTTGGCGAGGACCTGTTCGCGCAGGGTGGCGGCCCGCCCGGACAGCGCGTCGAGCGCGGCCCGGTCGTTGCTGTACGCGTACTCGGGCACGTCCTCGACGCGCAGGTGCACGGGGTCGGGGAAGCGGCGCGAGGAGGGGCGGTAGGGAGAGGGGTCGGTGGGCGTGCCGTGCACGGCCGCGTGCAACGGGTTGACCTGCACGAATCCCGATCCGATGGCGCGGCCCGCCCAGCCTGCCAGCTCGGCGAGGTCACCGAGGTCGCCCATGCCCCACGAGCGCGTGGAGAGCAGCGAGTACAGCTGGACGAGGAGGCCGTGGACACGGTCCGGGGGCTGCGGCACACCCGGGGGCGCGACGATGAGCGTCGCGGACGCGGTACGGCCGTCCCGGTGGCGTACCTCCAACTGGTGGACGCCGAGCGGGAGTTGCTCGATGGGGGTGCCGATGACCGTCAGCTCGCCGGGCAGCGAGGGGCCGGGTGCGCCGCCCCAGCGCACCAGCGTGGGGGGCAGCAGCCGGTCCGCCTCGGCGGCCTCCGCGTCGGCGAGGGCCCGGCTCAGCGCGGCCGGGGTCGAGGCGTCGACGCCGAGCGCGGCGAGGACGGCGACCACCGTGGCGTCCGGCACCTCGACGGTGACGTCCGGCGACGGGGAGTATGACGTGGCCACGCCGTGCCGGGCGGCCAGCCGGGCCAGCGTCACGGCCTCAGAACCCCACGGCCGCGGCGAAGGCCGCCGCCGGGGCGGACGCTCTGTCCGAGGGGCCCGCCACCGGGGTGGGCTCGCTGGTCAGCGGGGTGACTTCGGCCATGGGGGGCTCGCTGATCAGGGGTTCGGCGTCGGCCATGGGGGGCTCACTGGTCAACGGCAGCTCGGGGGCGAGGGCGACCACGGGGGCCTCCAGAGGGGTGGACGGCAGGGACAGGGAATGCCCTACCCAGCCGGGGGCGCCCCAGACGTGCTGTCGCGCACAAGCTCGTACCGAGTCCATCGCATCAGACATACCAGACACTTAGCCCCCTCACTTTGACACCCGCGGCAGACGGGTGATGGGCTCACTCCTTACGCAGTGTCAACTGCTGCGTACACAGCGTCAAGCGAGGGGGAGGTGGAGCCGTGCGGTGCGCCGGCGGGAGGCTGGGGACGGGGAGGAGGAGCCGGGGCGCGGTGGGTGTGGCTGTTCTGGCGATCGCCCTGTTCGCGGGGGGCGTGGGTGCGGCGCCGTGCGATGCCTTCAGCAGGACGCTGATCGCGCCCGCTCCAGCCGCCGCACCGGTCGCGCACACCGCCCCGGGACCCGCCGTCGCCACGTCCGTCGCCCCGGCCGCGCACCCCTCCCCGGGACCCGCCGCCGCCACGACCGTCGCCCCGGCCGCGCACCCCTCCCCGGGACCCGCCGCCGCCACGACCGGCGCTTCGGCCGCCGTCCCGGCCCAGGTGTGGCCTCGCCCACAATGGTTGCGGTTCGGTGGGGCGCCGGTCGTGTTCGCGGGCGCCGCGGTGTTGCTCGCGACCCCGGGCGTCGATCCGTACGCCGTGCGGGCTGCCGAGGACGCCTTGGCGGCAGCCGGGGTGCGTGCCCCGCAGCGGCGCCTCCCGGGCGGCGGGCCGGTCGTCCGGGTCGGCGGGCCCGGCGCCCGGGACGCGCTGCGCGCGCTCGGGGTGCCCGGTTCCGGCGCGCTGCCCGCGGGCGGCTACCGCATCGGGGTGGGCCGGGTCGGCGGCCGTGACACGGTGGCCCTCGACGGGACGGGGCCGGACGGCCTCTTCCACGCCGTCCAGACGCTGCGGCAGCTGATCGGCGAGGACCGGCAGGGGCCGCTGCCGCAACTGATCGGCAAGGGCGGGCAGGGGCCGCAGCCGATCGGCGAGGACGAACACGGGCGGACCCGCATCCCCGGGGTCGCCGTGCGCGACTGGCCCGCGACGCCGGTGCGCGGCATCGCGGAGGGCTTCTACGGTGAGTCCTGGAGCCTCCAACAGCGCCTGGACCAGCTCGACTTCATGGCCCGGACGAAACAGAACCGCTATCTGTACGCGGCGGGCGACGACCCGTTCCGTCAGGCCCGCTGGCGCGAGCCGTACCCGGCGGGGCTGCGCACGCAGTTCGTGGCGCTCGCCGGCCGGGCCGCCCGGGACCATGTGACGCTCGGGTGGGCGGTGGCGCCGGGGCAGGAGCTCTGCCTGTCGTCCGACGCCGACGTCGCGCAGCTGAACGCCAAGTTCGACGCGATGTGGGCGCTCGGGATGCGGGCCTTCCAGCTCCAGTTCCAGGACGTCTCCTACAGCGAGTGGCAGTGCGACGCGGACGCGGCGGCGTTCGGCTCGGGCCCGGCGGCCGCGGCGCGGGCGCATGCCCGGGTCGCCGACGCCGTCGCCGCCCACCTGACCGCGGCGCACCCGGGCGCCGAGCCGCTGTCGCTGATGCCGACCGAGTACTACCAGGACGGCTACACCGCCTACCGAGGCGCGCTCGCGGCCGCCCTCACCCCGGGCATCCAGGTCGCCTGGACCGGGGTCGGTGTCGTACCGCGCACCATCACCGGGCCTCAACTCGACGGCGCGAAAGCGGTGCTGGGCCATCCGCTCGTCACGATGGACAACTATCCGGTCAACGACTACGCACCGCGCCGGGTCTTCCTCGGCCCCACCACCGGCCGCGCCCCGGCGGTCGCTGCGGGCTCGGCGGCCCTGCTCTCCAACGCGATGCGCCAGCCCGTGGCATCCCGTATCCCACTGTTCACGGCCGCCGACTTCGCCTGGAACCCCGGCGGCTACCGGCCCCAGGAGTCCTGGCGAGCCGCCGTCGACGACCTGGCGGGCGGCGACGCGCGGATCCGCGAGGCGCTCGCGGCGGTGGCGGGCAACGATGCGTCCTCCATCCTGGGCGGGGCGGAGTCGGCGTATCTGCGTCCCCTGACGACAGCGTTCTGGACGGACCGTACGGACCCGGACACGGCGGTGGCGGTGGCGGTGGCGGTGGCGGCGCACGACGGCGCGGCCCGAACGCTGAGGGCCGCGTTCACCGGTATGCGCGATGCTCGGCAGCGCCTCGCCGGCACGGCGCTTGGGGCCGAACTGACGCCGTGGCTGGACCAGTTGGCGCGCTACGGGCGGGCCGGCGAGCGCGCCGTCGACCTCCTCCAGGCCCAGTCCCACGGAGACGGCGCGGCGGCCTGGCGCGCCTCGCTCGCCCTCGAACCGTTGCGCCCGGCCCTCGTGGACGCGCCGGTCACCGTGGGCGAGGGCGTACTGGACGCGTTTCTGGACCGGGCGGTGCGCGAGGCCGATGCGTGGACGGGCGCGGACCACCCGCCCGTGAACGTCACCCGATCGCCGGACGCCCTCACCGTCGCCCCGAGCGCCCCGAGCGCCCCGAGCACCCTGAGCGCCCCGGCCACCACCGCTTCCGGCCTGCGCACCTTCGCCGTGCGCCCGGTCGAGGCGCTCACCGTGCTGGCCGCACCCGGCACCACCGGCGAGGTCCAGGCGCACACCCCGGGCGAGGACTGGCGGACCCTGGGCGCGCTCGACCCGTCCGGCTGGACCGAGATCGCGGCCCACGGCGTACGGGCCGACGCGGTGCGGGTGACCGGCGAGGCGTCCGGGGTGCGGCGCCTGGTGCCCTGGTACGCGGATGAGCCGCCGGCCCATCTGGCGCTCGGGCCCGCCACGGTGGACGCCGAGCCGGGCGGACCCCCGCAGCGGGTCACCGCCTCGGTCGCGGCGATGGGGCCCGGGGTGGTGCGGGGCGCACTCTCGGCGCGGGCGCCGCGCGGCGTCACGGTGCGGCTTCCACGCGAGGTGACGGTGGCGCGCGGCACCCGCAGAGACGTGCCGGTCGAGGTGAGCGTGGCCCCGGGCACACCCTCGGGCGACTACCGGGTGCCGGTCTCGTTCGGGGGCCGGGAGGACATCCTCACCGTGCGGGCCCGCCCGCGCACCGGCGGACCCGACCTGATCGCAGGCTCGAATGCGCCCGCGTACGCCGTCACCGAGTGAGAGCAAGGCGACGACGACGAGGGCGCCGAGCAAGCGGGGGCCGGGCGCTCGGACCGCCGCGCCCCTCTCCGCCCCGCCCTGTCCGCCCCGCCCCGCCTCAGGCGGAGATGCCGTCGATCCGGGCGAGGGCGTCGTCCGCGCCGAAAGGTTGCAGGTAGGGCAGCCAGCGCGGGTCGCGGTGGCCGGTGCCGATGATCCGCCAGGCGAGGCCGCTGGGCGGGGCGGGCTGGTGGCGCAGGCGCCAGCCGAGCTCAAGGAGGTGCCGATCGGCCTTGACGTGGTTGCAGCGACGGCACGCGGCGACGACGTTCTCCCAGGCGTGCTGGCCGCCCCGGCTGCGCGGGATGACGTGGTCGACGCTGGTTGCGACGCCACCGCAGTACATGCAGCGGCCGCCGTCCCGGGCGAACAGGGCACGCCGGGTCAGCGGAACGGGCCCCCGGTAGGGGACCCGCACGAATCTTTTGAGCCGTACGACGCTGGGCGCAGCGACGGCACGGGTCGCGCTGTGCATGAAGGCGCCGGATTCCTCAAGGCTGACGGCCTTGTTTTCCAGCACGAGGACGAGCGCGCGGCGGAGCGGTACGACGCCGAGGGGCTCGTACGACGCGTTGAGGACCAGGACGTGCGGCACGGGTGCCTCCTATTACGCCGGCGGCGCGTGGCTCGCGCCGGGACGATCTGCTCTCCAGTTTGTCCTCATGCCTGGTCGAAGCGCCACCACGTCCGGGTAACGGGCCCGAAGTGTTTTCGACCACACCCCCTTCTTTCCCAGGTGGAGGGCGTGTCTCCCCCGAACACGTCAACGGAGCACAGCTCTTGCCCCGTTAGTGTGGTGGGTCTGCCGCCGCTCTTCGCCGGCACCGCACCGCTGGAGGTTCCTGCCGTGAACTGGTCCGCCGTCCTGGCCGACGGATCGCCGTCGCCCAGGCCCGCGACGCTCGACGACGCCCAGAAGTCGGCCACCGAGGCCGCGGGCTGGGTGGAGCAGAACTGGTCGACCTGGCTGTACGTCGGATTCCGCATCCTCCTGATCATCGTCATCGCGTCGGTCCTCAGAGTGCTGGTGCGCCGGGCGCTGACCAAGCTCATCGAGCGGATGAACCGCAGCGCCCAGGCGGTCGAGGGCACCGCGCTCGGCGGGTTGCTCGTCAACGCGGAGCGGCGACGTCAGCGCTCGGAGGCCATCGGCTCGGTCCTGCGCTCGGTGGCGTCGTTCCTGATCATGGGCACGGCGGCGCTGATGGTGCTCGGCGTCCTCAACATCAACCTGGCCCCGCTGCTCGCCTCGGCGGGTGTGGCGGGCGTGGCGATCGGTTTCGGCGCGCGCAACCTGGTGACGGACTTCCTCTCCGGCGTGTTCATGATCCTGGAGGACCAGTACGGCGTCGGCGACTCCATCGACGCGGGGGTCGCCTCCGGCGAGGTGATCGAGGTCGGACTGCGCGTGACGAAGCTGCGCGGCGCGGACGGCGAGATCTGGTACGTACGCAACGGTGAGATCAAGCGCATCGGCAACCTGTCGCAGGGCTGGGCGACGGCCGGGGTGGACGTGCGGGTCCGGGCGAGCGAGGACCTGGAGCGGCTGCGTACGGTGATCAACGAGGCGACGGAGTCCATGGCGAAGGAAGAGCCGTGGAACGAGCGCCTGTGGGGCCCGATCGAGATCCTCGGCCTCGACGAGGTGCTGCTCGACTCGATGGTGGTGCGGGTATCCGCGAAGACCATGCCGGGCAAGTCGCTGAGCGTGGAGCGGGAGCTGCGTTGGCGGATCAAGGTCGCCCTGGACGCGGCGGGCATCCGCATCGTCGGCGGCCTGGCGCCGGCGGCTGGGCCGGCCGCGGTCGACCCCTCGGCCTCGGTCGCCGCCCCCTCCGCGCTGAACAACCCGACGTCCCCGCAGTCCCTGGCCACGGCCCCGATCCCCAACCCGGCGCCGAACCCGGGCGGGAGCTCGAACCTGTCGAAGTAGCCTCAGGGCCCTCCTGGGGTGGGGTGGAGAGGGGTTGAGGCCGGCGCTCCTGGCGCTCCGCCCCCTGACTACTCGGTGCCGGGCGGCATAGGCGTAGTCGGCCGGAGCCGGGAACTGCGCGAGTCGTGGGCGCGGCAGGATCACTGATCCGCCGCGTCGTACTGTCGTGCGCATGGCCGACCATGACTCCCTCGCAGCCACTCGCGAGGCATACGACGATGCCGCCGACACCTACGCCCTGCTGTTCCGTGACTCCCTGCGCGACAGCCCCCTGGACCGCGCCATGCTGGGCGTGTTCGCCGAGGCGGTGCGGGCCGGCGGGGGCGGGCGGGTCGCGGATCTGGGGTGCGGGCCGGGGCACGTAACGGATCACCTCACCGCGCTGGGCCTCGACGCGTTCGGCGTGGACGCCTCTCCCGCGATGGTCGATCTGGCCCAACAGGCGTACCCGGGGCTTCAGTTCACCGTGGGCACGATGAGCGCCCTGGACAGCGCCGACGGAGCACTGGCCGGCGTGCTCTCCCGCTGGTCGGTCATTCACACCCCGCCACCAGAACTCCCTTCCATCAGCGGGGAGTTCGCGCGCGTTCTCGCGCCCGGCGGCCACCTGCTCATCGGCTTCTCGGCCGGCGATAGCGCGTCCGAGCCCACGCAGGTCTTCGACCACGCGGTCGCGCCGGCCTACCGGTGGTGGCCCGACCACCTCGCCGCGCTGCTGCGCGCGTCGGGTCTCGCGGAGGTGGCACGCATGGTCCGCGAGCCGCAGCCCACGGACCGGCGCCAGTTCAAGGAGGTGCACCTGCTGGCCCGCAAGGCCGGCGTCTAGCGGTTCGCGCGCGCGTCGTTGCCCGAGGTGCGGTCCATGTCCGCGTTGAGCTCTCCCACGTTGATCGGCACGAGCGTCACCGTGATGGCACCCTGGGAGAAGGACTTGCCGTGACGTCCGTGGAAGCTCTCCGGGAGGCGCTGGCCGATCTCGCTCGCCGACTGGTAGATGTCGAAGATGCCCGCCACACCGACGGTCGGATCCGCGTCCGTGGAACCGGCGGTCTGCTCGACGGTGATCCGGTCGCTGCCGTCCTGCGCGACGACGCCCGCTACGTGGTAGGGCCACCTGGTGGAGTTCTGCGGGGTCTTCCCCTTCCACTCCGTCTCGACGATGGAGAAGGCCTCGCCGGCGTCCGGGGCTTCGTTGTGGTCCCCTCCGGGGCGGTTTTGCGCGTACTCGCGGGCCCGGTCGACGTTCTTCTTGTCGCTCTCACCGAAGAGCCCGCCGCCCTTGAACGTGCTGGCGTCCTGGCCCATCTCCAACGCCTGGGCGTGCATGACCTCTTCGGCGGAGTGGGAGCAGTCCTCAAGGAAGGACTTCAGCGGCGCGTACGGGATGTACTGGGCATCGCCGATGGTGGTCCTGCGCCGCCCCGTGGCCTCTTCGCAGTAGCGGGGTGCGGGGACGTCGCTTCGCGCGTACAGCTCGTACTGGTCGCTGCCACTGGCGCCGCGCAGCGCGTACTTGCCGGTCTGGGAGATGCGCCAGGTGACCGAGCCGACCTTCTCCTCGGTGTACCGCTGCACCATGGGCGCGGTGTCGCCGGCGGTGGCTCGTGCGTTCTCCTGCCCGTGCGCCGAGCCCGCCGCGGTGTGTCCCACCGCCGACCGCATGACCCGCGTGGCGTTGGCTTCCGCCTCGCGCTCGAACCGGTCGGCGGGATCGGAGACCTTGAGGCCGCCTCCGTTGTCGGTACCGGACACCGGGCCCTGGCGCTGCTGGATGACGTGGGTCAGCTCGTGGGCCAGGGTGTGCTTGTCCGCACCGCCCTCGCCCACGACGACGTGGTTGCCGGAGGTGTAGGCGTGCGCCCCGACCTCGGCGGCGGACGCCTTGGCCGCGCCGTCGTTGTGGATGCGTACGTCGGAGAAGTCCGCGCCGAGACGGGACTCCATGTCGGTACGGGTGGCGTCGTCCAGGGGACGGCCGGGGGTGCGCAGGACATCATGGACGGCGGACCGCTGCACCTGCGGCTGCTCGGCCTGCTGGTGCCCGCAGCCGGCGCCGTGCTGGTGCTTCTCCTGTACGAAGGAGTGACCGGCCTGACGGAGCATCTGCACGACCGCCGCGTTGCCCGCGGTGGCCTGCATCCCGAGCAGACCGGCGGCAGGCGTCCGTCGCTCCGGCCCGGCGCCCGGCCGGCCGGGCGCCCGCAGAGCGCCGTCGACCTTGCGGACCGGTTCGCCGTGGGGGTGCCTGGGAGTCACTCGATCACCTTTCAGATGCCTGGCGGCCGGGCCGGGTTGCGGACCGGCCTCCTGGGAACGCGCCCGCGAGGAGTAAGCCACGAGGTCGCGCCAGGGTTCGAGGGACAGTCCCCCTCGAACACGCTACCGCCCGGCCAACGCTGCACCAACCTCGGTACCACGGCGAGCAGCCCGCCCGGAATCGGCCGGATCGCACGCGCATCGAGCCGGAATCACCGCCGGCCGCGGTCAGGCGGCGTTGAAATCCGAGACTCGCCAGACGGTGCCCGATCGGTTGACGCGGAGCCAGGTGTAGCCCGCCGCGCAGTCGATGTCGACCCGGATGGAGTCGGAGCTGTCCTGGGGATCGCCCTCGGTCTTGTAGCTGTCCGGCGCGTTCACACAGACGGCCTGCCGGAAGACGTATCGATCGTCCGCCGCCAGTTCGGCAAGAGCCTCGGGGCACGATCCGCCCCTGCTGGAAGCGAAGGACCGTAGCCGGGCATCGGCCAGTCCACACGCCTCCGCCGCGTCTCCGCGCGCCAGAGCCTGCGCGAACCGCCGCGCCGCGTCTTTCGCGGTGCTCGCCGCCCCCGCGGCGGCGGGCGTGCCGGCTGCCGGCGTGGCAGGTTTCGCGGCCGACGAACGGGCGGCCGTCGACTCGCTCGACGGAGCGTGACCCGTGGAACCGGCACACGCCACGGATCCCGCTGCTACCAGCAGAGTTGCGGCACCGAGCCGGAGGACACCTTGGGCGATCACTCGCGGAGCTTAACAACTGTGGTGCAGGTGAGCCGAGTTGCCGAGGGCGATCGCCCCCGCCGGATAACGCTTTGGCAGTCGCCGCGCCGACAACCCCCGCCCCGCCCATTGACGTGCCGCGGCCCACCGCCTACCTTCCTCCCAACGAATAGGAAACTTTACTAACAGTCATACGGGGAAGCGGGCGCCACCGCGCGTACCCGGAGGGCAGGGGGATCCGTCATGGCCGGTACTACCCCGGGAACGCCGCGCGTACTCCGCGCGATGAACGACCGTGCCGCGCTCGATCTGCTCCTGGAGCACGGGCCCCTCTCGCGGACCCGGATCGGCAAGCTCACCGGGCTCTCCAAGCCGACCGCCTCGCAGCTGCTCGCCCGTCTGGAGGCGGCGGGTCTCGTCGTCGCCACCGGGACGACCGAGGGGCGGCCGGGGCCCAACGCGCAGCTGTACACGGTCAACGCGGCCGCCGCCCACGTGGCCGGGCTCGATGTGACCCCCGAGCGGATCCGCGCCGCCGTCGCCGATGTGGCGGGCGGGGTCGTCGGGGAGTTCGAGGTGGCGACCCCGCCGCGGCGCGGCGCATCCGTGGTGCGGCAGGTCACCGGGGCGCTGGACGGGGCCGTCAAGGCGGCCGGGCTGGTCCGGGGCGATCTGCACCGCGTCGTCATCGGCACCCCCGGCGCCTTCGACCCCGGCACGGGCCGCCTTCGCTACGCCTCCCACCTGCCGGGCTGGCACGCCCCCACCCTGCTGGAGGAGCTCGCCGCCACGCTCCCGATGCCCGTCGAGTACGAGAACGACGTCAACCTCGCCGCCATCGCCGAGCAGCGCCTGGGCGCGGCCCGCGGCCACGACGACTTCGTGCTGCTCTGGAACGAGGGCGGGCTCGGCGCCGCCCTCGTCATCAACGGCCGGCTGCACCGCGGCTTCACCGGCGGCGCCGGTGAGGTCGGCTTCCTGCCGGTGCCGGGGGCGCCCCTCGTACGCCATGTCACCAAGGCGAACTCCGGCGGCTTCCAGGAGCTCGCGGGCGGCCAGGCGCTGCCCCGGCTCGCCCGGGAGCTCGGCGTCGCCGACGTGCCCATGGGGGCGACCAGCGACATCGCCACCACCCTGATCGCGCGTGGCGCCGCGGCCGAGCGGGGCCCCGAACGCCGGCTCCTCCACGCCTTCGCGACCGCGCTCGCCACCGGTCTCGCCTCCATGGTCGCCGTCCTCGACCCGGAGCTCGTCGTACTGTCCGGCGGTCTGCTCGCCGCCGGGGGCGAGCCGCTGCGCGAGCTCGTCCACAGCGAACTGGGCGAACTGGCGGCCTCGCGGCCCCGGCTCGTCATCGGAGAGGTCACCCAACTCCCCGTCCTTCGAGGTGCGTTGGAGTCCGCCCTCGCCACCACGCGTGACGAGGTCTTCGACACCGCGCGCTGAACCGAACCCGCCCCACCCCCGCCAACCCACCCCACTCCCCGGGAGACACCGCCATGCCCACCACCCGCCGGAAGTCGGCCGTCGTACTGGCCGCGACCGCCTCCATAGCCCTGTTCGCCTCCGCCTGTACGGGGCAGAGCGGCACCAGCGCGAGCGACGACGCGTCCAAGGACACGACGATCACCTTCTGGCACGGGTGGAGCGCCCCCAACGAGGTCGCCGCCATCCAGGCCAACGTGGACGCCTTCCAGAAGGCGCACCCCAACATCCACGTCAAGGTCGTCGGCAACGTCAACGACGACAAGATCAACCAGGCGCTGCGCGCGGGTGGTTCCAGCGCGCCCGACGTGGTGTCGTCGTTCACCACCAACAACGTCGGCAAGTTCTGCTCGTCCAACGCGCTCGTCGACCTCGCGCCGTTCCTGAAGAAGGACGGCATCGACCCGGCGAAGACGTTCCCGAAGACCATGAACGAGTACACCCAGTTCGAGGGGAAGCGGTGCACGCTGCCGCTGCTCGGGGACGCCTACGCGCTCTACTACAACAAGGACGCCTTCAAGGCGGCCGGGATCGACGCACCGCCCACCACCTGGTCGGAGTTCGAGGCCGACGCCAAGCTGCTGACCAAGCCGAAGGGCGACGCGTACGAGCAGCTCGGGTTCATGCCGGACTACCACGCCTACGAGACGACGACCGAGCACTACCTCGCGCAGTGGTCACCGACGTACTTCGACTCCAGCGGCAAGTCGAACATCGCCAAGGATCCGGCGTTCGAGAAGGGCCTCGCCTTCCAGAAGCAGCTCGTCGACGACCTGGGCGGCTTCACCAAGCTGGAGAAGTACCGCTCGTCCTTCGGCGAGGAGTACGGCGACACCAACCCGTTCAACACCGGCCAGGTCGCGATGGCCCTGGACGGCGAGTGGCGGCTCGGGATGGCGCTGGCCGGCGAGCCGAAGTTCGACATCGGGGTGGCGCCGCTGCCCGTCCCCGACGACCAGAAGGCCACGCACGGCAAGGGCTATCTGACCGGCACCATCGCGGGCATCGCCGCGACGTCGAAGAAGCAGAACGCCGCCTGGGAGCTGGTCAAGTTCATGACCACGAACACGGACGCGGTGGTGAACTTCGCCAACGCCATCCACAACGTGCCCTCCACCCTGGACGCCCTCAAGTCGCCCAAGCTCCAGGCCGACCCGCGCTTCAAGACGTTCCTGGACATCGCGCAGAACCCGAACTCCACCACCACCCCGGCCTCCGTCAACGGCGGCCAGTACCTGGTGTCGTTGCAGAACCTCGGCTTCGACGTCGAGAGCGGCAAGCAGGGCGACATCAAGGCGGGGCTCGCCAAGACCGCCCAGGAGATCGACTCCGCGATCGCGCAGGCGAAGTAGCCGGTCATGAGCACCCCGTACACACTGCGCGCCAAACACCGCCGCTCGGCGCTGCGCACCCTGGCGTTCCTGTCGCCCTGGCTGATCGGGTTCTGCGTCTTCTTCGCCTACCCGCTGATCTCCACGGTCTACTTCTCCTTCACGCACTACGACGGCTTCGGCGCGGCCACCTTCGATGGCCTCAAGAACTGGTCGTACGTGTTCAGCGACTACCCGCTGTTCTGGCCCGCGCTGCGCAACACCCTGTGGCTGGTGATCGTCATGGTCGCCTGCCGGGTGGTGTTCGGGCTCGGCGTCGGCATGCTGATCACCAAGATCAAGACGGGGGTCGGCGTCTTTCGCACCCTGTTCTACCTGCCCTACCTCGCCCCGCCGGTCGCGGCCACGCTCGGCTTCGTCTTCCTGCTCAACCCCGGTACCGGGCCGGTCAATTCGCTCCTCGGCGACCTCGGGATCCCGGCGCCGAACTGGTTCACCGACCCGTCCTGGTCCAAGCCCGCGCTCACCCTGCTCGCGGTGTGGGGCGTCGGCGACCTCATGGTCATCTTCATGGCGGCCCTGCTCGACGTGCCGAAGGAGCAGTACGAGGCCGCCGAGCTGGACGGCGCATCGCCCTGGCAGCGGTTCCGGTTCGTGACCCTGCCGAACATCTCGCCGATCGTGATGTTCGCCGTGGTCACCGGCGTCATCCAGGCGATGCAGAGCTACACCCAACCGCTGGTGGCGGGCAAAGTCGCCTCCGGCATCATCGGCAACTCGGGCCAGCAGTTCGAGCCCGGCTACCCCGACAAGTCGACGCTGACCCTGCCGCAGCTCGTCTACAACCTGGGCTTCCAGCGCTTCGACTACGGCTCCGCGTGTGTGGTCGCCCTCGTCCTGTTCGCCCTCTCCATGGCCTTCACCGCGCTGCTCATGAAGCGGCGCGGCGGGCTGCTCCAGGCAGGTGAGTGACGTGACGTATGCCCTTGAGACCCCCCTCGCGACCCCCGCGGCCAAGGTGGCCCGGCGCAAGGCGGCGCTCCACTGGATCGCCGTGCACGCGCTCGGCGTGGCCGCCGCGCTCTTCTTCGTGCTGCCCTTCGTCTTCCTGCTGCTCACCTCGCTCATGGACGACCACCAGACCCTGACCCGCGATCTGATCCCGCACCACTGGGCGTGGTCGAACTACCGCAAGGTGTTCGACACCCCGGGGTTCTTGACGTGGTGGAAGAACACCCTCCTCTACGCCGGCCTCGGCACGGTGCTCAGCGTGGTGTCGTCCGTGCCGGTGGCGTACGCGCTCGCCAAGTTCCGCTTCCGCGGCCGCAATCTGTCGCTGATGCTGGTCATCTCGATGATGATGCTGCCGCCGCAGGTGATCATCATTCCGATGTACTTGTTCTGGGCGAAGCAGCTGGACCTGTCGGGCACGCTGTGGCCGCTGATCATCCCGCTGGCGTTCGGCGACGCGTTCACCATCTTCCTGCTGCGGCAGTTCCTGCTGACCATCCCCAACGAGTACCTGGACGCCGCGAAGGTCGACGGGTGCGGGGAGCTGCGCACCCTGATCAAGGTGGTGCTGCCGATGGCCCGGCCGGGCATCGCCGCCGTCGCGCTCTTCCAGTTCTTCTACGCCTGGAACGACTACTTCGGGCCGCAGATCTACGCGTCCGACACGCCGGCGTCCTGGACGCTCAGCTATGGCCTGGAGTCCTTCAAGGGCGCGCACCATACCGACTGGAACCTGACCATGGCCGCGACCGTTCTGGTCATGGCCCCCGTGATCCTCGTCTTCTTCTTCGCGCAGAAGGCTTTCGTCGAGGGCGTCACACTGACCGGAGTGAAGGGCTGATCTCGAATGAAGCTCGCAGTAGTGGGGGGCGGGTCCACCTACACCCCCGAACTCATCGACGGCTTCGCCCGGTTGCGGGACACGCTGCCCATCAGTGAGCTCGTCCTCGTCGACCCGGCCGCCGACCGCCTGGGCCTCGTGGGCGGGCTCGCCCGGCGCATCTTCGCCAAGCAGGGCCACCCGGGGAAGATCGTCACCACCTCCGACCTGGACGCGGGCGTCGAGGGCGCGGACGCGGTCCTGCTCCAGCTCCGCGTCGGCGGGCAGGCCGCCCGGCAGCAGGACGAGACCTGGCCGCTCGAATGCGGCTGCGTGGGCCAGGAGACCACCGGCGCGGGCGGCCTCGCCAAGGCCCTGCGTACGGTCCCGGTGGTGCTCGACATCGCCGAACGCGTACGCCGCACCAACCCGGGCGCCTGGATCATCGACTTCACCAACCCGGTGGGCATCGTGACCCGGGCCCTGCTCCAGGCCGGGCACAAGGCGGTCGGCCTGTGCAACGTGGCGATCGGGCTCCAGCGCAAGTTCGCGGCGCTGCTCCAGGTGACGCCCGGCGAGATCCACCTCGACCACGTCGGCCTCAACCACCTCACCTGGGAGCTCGGGGTGCGCCTCGGGGGGCCGGCGGGCGAGAACGTACTGCCGAAGCTCCTGGCCGAACACGGCGACGCCATCGCCGACGACCTGCGCCTGCCCCGCCAGGTCCTGGACCGGCTCGGCGTGGTGCCCTCGTACTACCTGCGCTACTTCTACGCCCACGACGAGGTGGTGCGTGAGCTCGGCACCAAGCCGTCGCGGGCCGCCGAAGTCGCCCAGATGGAACGGGAGTTGCTGGCGATGTACGGTGACCCCGCACTCGACGAGAAGCCCGAGCTGCTGGCCAGGCGGGGCGGCGCCTTCTACTCGGAGGCCGCCGTCGACCTCGCCGCCTCCCTGCTCGGCAACGGGGGAAGCCCCGTGCAGGTCGTCAACACGTACAACAACGGCACGCTGCCCTTCCTCGCCGACGACGCCGTCATCGAGGTGCCGGCCCGGGTCGGGCACGACGGTGCGGTGCCGCTCGCGGTGCCCGAACTCGACCCGCTGTACGCCGGGTTGATCGCCCACGTCACCGCGTACGAGGACCTCGCGCTCGAAGCCGCCCTGCGCGGCGGACGCGACCGGGTGTTCCGGGCGCTGCTCGCCCACCCGCTGGTCGGGCAGTACGACCAGGCCGACGGGCTCACCGACCGGCTGATCGCGCACAACCGGGAGCACCTTTCGTGGGCATGAGTGTGCTGGCGATCGACGCCGGCAACAGCAAGACCGATGTGGCGCTGATCGGCGCCGACGGCACGGTACTCGGCACCGCGCGGGGCGGCGGCTTCCGGCCGCCTTCGGTGGGGGTCGAGGTGGCCATGCACATGCTGGCCACCACGGTCGAGGAGGCCTACCTCGCCTCCCGCAGCCCCGAGCCGCTGCGGGTCGCGCATGTGTCGGCGTGCCTGGCCAACGCCGATCTGCCCATAGAGGAGAAGGAGTTGGCCGCGGCGCTCGAAGCCCGCGGCTGGGGGGATTCGGTACGGGTCCACAACGACACCTTCGCGATCCTGCGCGCCGGGCTGCCCAGCGGCGCCGAGCCGTGCGGGGTCGCGGTGGTGTGCGGCGCGGGCATCAACTGCGTCGGCATGACCCCGGACGGGCGCACCGCCCGCTTCCCCGCCATCGGGAAGATCTCCGGCGACTGGGGCGGCGGCGGGGGCCTGGCCGAGGAGGCTTTGTTCTTCGCGGCGCGCGCCGAGGACGGCAGGGGCGAGGCGACCGCGCTCGCCACCGCGCTCCCCGCCCACTTCGGGCTCTCCTCGATGTACGAGCTGATCGAGGCGCTGCACCTGGAGAAGGTCCCGATGGTGCGCCGGCACGAGCTGAGCCCGGTGCTCTTCGAGGTCGCGGCGGCCGGGGACGCGGTGGCCGGCGCGCTGGTACGGCGCCAGGCCGAGGAGATCGTGGCCCTGGCCGCGGTGGCGCTCGGCCGGCTCGGCCGCCTGGAGACACCGACCCCGGTGCTGCTCGGCGGCAGTGTGCTCGCGGCCCGCCATCCCCAACTGGACGGCGCCGTACGCGACCTGCTCGCGGCGCGGGCGCCCAAGGCGGTGCCGCTGGTGGTGACGGTCTCGCCCGTGCTCGGCGCGGGGCTGCTCGGCCTCGACCAGGTGGCGGCGCCCGACGAGGCGTACACACGGCTGCGCGCCCAGTACACGCAGGCCCGGGCCCAGTACACGTAGGACCGGGAAGTGCGGCATGCCGGGCCCCCCCGGGAACCGAACGGATCGGCCCCGCGTATACATGAGGGGGAACGCACAGCAGGGGGCTCCGGGGGCTCAGGTCGCGAAGCGGCAGGTAACAAGATCCAGACAACCCTGGATGGTTGTCGGTCCCTGCGGCCATACTGCCTAGGCAGCGACCAAGGGGGAGGTCAGGTGGCGATGTCGCCGAACGTGCGCGAACCGGAGACGCGGGAGTCCGCGGCCGGGTCCGCGGTGCAGCCACGACCGGGCGCGCACCAGGGCTGGTCGCAGGCCCGCGCACGGATGCGCGCCGCGTCGACCACCGAGCCCGGCCGCCTGTGGATCATCGGTACGGTCGTGGCGGTGCTCGTGGTGGCCTTCGGCGCCGTCACCGCCTGGGAGGTCTCGGACCGGGCGGCCGCCGCCGACGACGTGGTGAGTCGCAGCCAGCCGCTGAGCGCCGACGCCGCGTCCATCTACCGTTCGCTCGCCGACGCCGACACGGCGGCGGCGAGCGGCTTCCTCGCCGGCGGCCAGGAACCCCTCGACGTGCGCAAGCGGTACGACACGGACATCGCGACCGCGTCGCGGCTGCTGGTCAAGGCGGCCGCCAACAGCACGGGTTCGGCGGAGTCCGCCCAGCAGATAGCCACACTCAACGAGCAGCTGCCGCTCTACAACGGCCTGATCGAGCAGGCGCGCGCCAACAACCGGCAGGGTTTCCCCGTCGGCGGCGCCTATCTGCGCTTCGCCAACCAGAAGATGAGCGCCAGCCTGCTGCCCGCCGCGCAGAAACTGTACGAGGCGGAGACGGGCCGGCTCTACGACGACTACGACCAGGCGGACACCTGGCCGTACGCGGCGACGGTGCTCGGTCTGGTGGCGCTCGGCGGCCTGGTGTGGGTGCAGCGCCGCAACTACCTGCGGACCAACCGGGTGTTCAACCACGGGCTCCTCGCCGCGACGGCCGCCTCCACGGTGGTGATGCTGTGGCTGGTGGTGGGACACGCGGTGGCCTCGTCCGACCTGTCGGCCTCGCGCGCCCACGGCCAGGAGTCCCTGAAGGTCCTCAACGACGCCCGGATCAGCTCGCTCCAGGCCCGCGCCAACGAGAACCTGACCCTGGTGGCCCGGGGCGCGGTGCTCACCTCCGACGGCAAGGACCAGTACGAGGCGCAGTTCGCCCGGGAGATGTCGACGCTGGGCGACAAGCTGGGCGCCGCCAAGGACCTCGCCGACGACACGGCGGGCAGGACCCCGGTGACGGAGGCCAAGGCCGACATGGACGCCTGGCAGCAGCGCCACACGGCGGCCCGCAAGACGGACGACAGCGGTGACTACGACGGCGCGCTGAGCCAGGTCCTCGCCGCGAAGGGCTCCACCGGCGAGTGCTTCGACAAGGTGGACCGGCAGCTCGACGCGGCGATCGCCCATGAGCAGCACCAGTTCACGACGGCGGCGTCCGACGGCCGCGGCGCCCTGACGGGACTCCCGGTGGGCGCGGCCGTTCTCGCGGTGCTCGCGGCGGCCGGCGCCGGCGTCGGCGTCAGCCGCCGGCTCGCGGAGTACAGGTGAGCGGCATGGACAGCGGCAACGGATGGGCGAGAGGGGTCGCGATGAGCGGCGCGAACAGCTCGGCGGACCCGGCCCACCCGGCCGCTCCGGGCACCGACACGCCGGGCCGCGCCCGGCGCACCGGGCGGCGCGGGGCCGGTCGGCTGCGCGGCTGGGGCGGGGTGGCCGCGATGGCCCTCGCGCTGGCGGTCGCGGTGGGCGCCCTGATCCCGCTGACCCGGCACGGCGGCGAGGCCGCCGCGGTGGGCGTGGCGGGCCCCGGGACCGCGCACGCCGTGCAGACCAAGGCCGACGACTGCAAGGACCCGGAGGCCAGCCTGTCCCCATCGTCGGCGGACGGGCCGAACATCGACGCCATCAAGCGGCGCGGCAAGCTGATCGCGGGCGTCGACCAGAACAGCTTCCGCTGGGGCTACCGCAATCCGGCGACGCGCACCCTCGAAGGCTTCGACATCGACCTGGTGAAGGCGATCGCGAAGAACATCCTGGGCGACGAGAACGCGGTGATCTACCGCGCCATCCCCACCAGCCAGCGCATCCCGGCGCTGCAGAACGGCACGGTCGACGTGGTCGTGCGGACCATGACCGTCAACTGCGGCCGCATCAAGCAGGCCTCGTTCTCGACGGCGTACTTCGAGGCGGGCCAGCAGGTGCTCGCTCCCAAGTCCTCCGCCATCACCGGCTTCGACGGCTCGCTGAAGGGCAAGCGGGTCTGTGTGGCGGCGGGCTCGACCGCCTTCGACGCGCTCAAGGCCGATCCGCACGGCGCCGACTACCGGGACTTCACGGTCCCCAACCAGCTGGACTGCCTGGTGCGCCTCCAGCAGAACCTGGTGGACGCGGTCGTCACCGACAACGCGCTCGCCGCGGGGCAGGCCGCCCAGGACCCCGCGGTCCAGCTGAAGGGCAGCCCGTTCACCACCGAGTACTACGGTGTCGCCGTGAAGCTCGGCAACACCGACTTGGTGCAGCGCATCAACCAGGTCCTCGTGGACTACCGCAGCGGCGGGGACAACAGCCCCTGGATGAAGGCGTACCGCCTGTGGCTGGCCGCGGACCTGCCCGGCATAAAGAACCCGCCCGCCCCCAAGTACCGGTCGGGTTGAGCGCGTTGACGGCGGGTTCGCGTCCCGGAGCGGTTTCGTACCACAGAGCGGAGAGGTGATCGATGGGCGCGGGATCCTCCCCCAGCTCCACCGGGGGGCCCCCGGAGCCGGTCATGGACCGGGACGAGGCGGACCGTGCGCTGGCACGCCTCGACGCCGAGCACGAGGCCGTCGAGACCTCGCTGCTCGCCCTCCAGGACCACGCCGGGCGCCGGCTCCTCGAAGGGGCCGGGCTCACCGGCCTCACCAAGGAGCGCTGGGCCGCCACCGAGCAGTCGATCTCCCTGCTGTGGTCGTACTTCGACGCGTACGCGGCGGCCCTGGAGTCCGCGCGTGAGCTGCGCGCCCGGCGGCGCTGGCCCCACCGCGAGGACCTGGTGGAGCTGACCGACCGGCTGCGCGGCCCGTCCGTGACGCTCTCCGGCGCCGCCCTGCACGGCGCGCCGACCCTGGCCGGCGGGCCGGCGAAGCTGACCGAGCGCTTCTCGCTCGCCGAGCTCGTGCACCGGATGAACGAGCTGTACGCGCGCTCGCTCGACGTGGTGGTGGCCGCCGACGCGGTGTGGTCCGCGCTGCCCGCCCGGATAGACCTGCTCGCCGCCGAGCTGCACCGCACCCGGAGCCTGGCGCACTCGGTGGGCGTGCGGCCCGGCGAGCACCCCTCGGGCGACGATCTGGAGGAGATCACCGCCGAGCTCGCGGAGCTGCGCGCGCAGGTGATCTCCGATCCGCTGGCGTTCTGGGTGCCCGCGCAGGGCAGCTCGGCGCCGGGCGGCGGCCGCCCCGACACCGGGCGCTACGACCGGGCGGCGCGCGCCCTCGAAGACGTACGGCGGGAGATCGACGCTGTTCTGACGGTGCGTCAGGACGCAGAGGCGCGGCTCGCGCGGGTGCGGGACGTGCTGTCCCGGGCCGACCGCACGCTGGCCGAGGCCCGCTCGGCGCGCGGCGAGGTGCTCGCGAAGATCGCCGCGAGCGAGGTGCCCGCGGTCAGCGGTCCCTCGATCGTGCTCCAGGAACAGCTGGCCGCGGCCGCCGAGTACCGCCGGCACGCGCAGTGGCACCGCCTCTCGCCGCTCCTGGAGTCCCTTGAGCGCGAGGCCGAGGACGAACTGCTGCGCGCCCGCGCGTCGTTGACGGCGGTCACCGCGCCGCTCGCGGTCCGCGCCGAGCTGCGCGGCCGGCTCGACGCGTACAGGGCGAAGGTCGCCCGGCACGGCATGGCCGAGGACCCGTTCCTGATCGAGCGGTACGACGCCGCCCGCCGGATGCTGTGGTCGGCGCCGTGCGATCTGCGCGTCGCCGAAGAGGCGGTGCTGCGCTATCAACGGGCGGCGGCGGAGGTACTGGTCCCGAGAGACTCCGGGCCACATGACGTGAGGGGGGATTCGTGAGCGAGAACACTCAGTGCCAGCGCCCCGGCTGCGCCGGTACGTACGAGGACATGGGCGGCGGCGAGCTGTACTGCGACATCTGCGGGCTCGCGCCCGTCGTGTCGCCCACCGGCATGGTGTCGTCACCGCCGACCGGGATCACGGGCGGCGGCCACCGCTCGGCCTCGCAGTCCTCGCGCTCCTCCTCGCGCGCCTCCGCCCGCTCGTCGTCACGGTCCTCGACCTCGCGGCGCTCGGTCTCCGGGCGTCTGTCGTCGCTGACCGGGAACACCACCGCGCGTTCGGTGTCGGTGCGCAGTTCGGGCGCCGCGGCGAGCGCGTCGGCGCGCAGCCGGCTCGGCGCGGGCCTGGTGACCGTGCCGGGGGTGCCGCGCCCCGACCCGCGCTCCGCGGTGATGGAGCACCCCGAGGTGCCCGAGCGCAAGCGGTTCTGTTCACGCTCGGACTGCGGGGCGCAGGTGGGCCGTTCGCGCGGGGACCGGCCCGGGCGCACCGAGGGGTTCTGCACCAAGTGCGGTCACCCCTACTCCTTCGTGCCGAAGCTGCACACCGGCGACATCGTGCACGGTCAGTACGAGGTGATGGGCTGTCTGGCGCACGGCGGCCTCGGCTGGGTCTACCTCGCCGTGGACCGCGCCGTCTCCGACCGCTGGGTGGTCCTCAAGGGCCTGCTCGACACCGGCGATCAGGACGCGATGGCGGCGGCCATCTCCGAGCGGCGCTTCCTCGCGGAGATCGAGCACTCCAACATCGTGCGGATCTACAACTTCGTCGAGCACCTCGACCAGCGCACCGGGTCGCTCGACGGCTACATCGTGATGGAGTACGTCGGCGGCAAGTCGCTCAAGGAGATCGCCAACGAGCGGCGCACGGTGGACGGCAGACGCGATCCGCTCCCCGTGGAGCAGGCCTGTGCGTTCGGCATCGAGGCCCTGGAGGCGCTCGGCCATCTGCACAGCCGCAACCTGCTGTACTGCGACTTCAAGGTCGACAACGCGATCCAGACCGAGGACCAGCTGAAGCTGATCGACATGGGCGCGGTGCGCCGCATGGACGACGACGAGTCGGCGATCTACGGCACGGTCGGCTACCAGGCGCCCGAGGTCGCCGAGGCGGGCCCCTCAGTCGCCTCCGACCTGTACACCGTGGCGCGCACCCTCGCGGTGCTGACCTTCGACTTCCAGGGCTACACCAACGTCTTCGCGGACAGCCTGCCGGACCCCGACACCATCGACGTGTTCCGTACGTACGAGTCGTTCTACCGGTTCCTGGTGCGGGCCACCGACCCCGATCCGGCGCGCCGGTTCGCCTCCGCGCAGGAGATGGCGGAGCAGCTGACGGGTGTGCTGCGCGAGGTCGTGGCGCTCCAGACGGGCCGCCCGAGGCCCGCGCTCTCCACCCTGTTCGGCACCGAACTGCGCGTCACGGACACCAAGTTGTTCGCCGAGGCCAACGGTGACGTCTCACGCCTCGGGGCGCAGGTGGCGCCGGTGGGCAGGCGCGCCCGCAAGGCGCTCGCTCAGGCCGCGGTACCGGCCGCGGCTCTCGCGGCCGTCCCGGCGGGCGCGCCGCCCGTGCCGGCCCTCGCGCCGCACACCCCGGGCCTGCCGCAGCCGGTGCCGCAGGGCGCCATTCCCGCGCCGCGCACCGAGGGCGCCACGGGTGGTGGTGCGTACGGTGGCGCGTACGGCGGGCCGCTGCTCGCGCCGCTCGACCCGCGGGGCACCACCCTCGCGCTTCCGGTGCCGCACGTGGATCCGGGCGACCCCAACGCGGGGTTCCTCGCCGGTCTGATGGCCGCCGCCCCCGCCGAGCTGATCACCGCGCTGCGTTCGGCCCCGGCCCACTCCATCGAGCGCAGGCTGCGGGAGCTGCGGGCCCGGCTCGACATGGACGAGCGGGTCTCCGCGGGCAAGGCCCTGGACTCCCTGGAGGCCGACTACCCGGACGACTGGCGGGTGGTCTGGTACCGGGGCCTCGCCTCGCTGGCCGCAAGCGACAACGAGAACGCGGCGCTGGCGTTCGACGCGATCTACGACGCGTTCCCGGGCGAGCCCGCCCCCAAGCTCGCGCTCGGCGTGTGCGCGGAGGTGCTCGGCCAGCTCGACAACGCCGCGGAGTACTACCGCCTGGTGTGGACGACCGACCCGAGTTACGTCAGCGCCGCGTTCGGCCTGGCCCGGGTGCAGCTCGCCGCGGGTGACCGCGCCGGCGCCGTACGGACCCTCGAATCCGTGCCCGAGGCCTCCATCCACTACACGGCGGCCAGGGTCGCGGCGGTCCGGGCGCGGCTGCGCAGCCGGTCCCCGCACGACGCGCTGCTGGACGACCTGTCGGCCGCCGCGGCCCAGGTCGAGGCGCTCGACGCGTTCGGTCTCGACGCGGTGCGACGTGAACAGCTGGCGACCGAGGTCCTGGGCACCGCCCTGGACTGGGTACTGTCGGGGAGCACCGGCGCCGGGCCGGGCGGGAAGACCGTTCTGCTCGGCAGCGAAGTCGACGAGCGGGGCCTGCGCTTCGGTCTGGAACGTTCGTACCGGATGCTCGCCCGGCTGGCACAGCGCGGCGAGGAAAGGATCGACCTGGTGGAACGGGCCAACCGATTCCGCCCCCGGACCTGGGTGTGACGATGTCGCAGACGCATCAACTCGCCGCCTGCCCCGGCTGCGAAGAGCCGCTGGAGACGGGCGACCTGTTCTGCGGGGCCTGCGGGTACGACCTGTCGGCCGTGCCCGAGCCGCCGCTGGACCATCCGACCATCGAGATGGCCTCTCCGGCCGCCGTGGCCGCCGCGGCGCTGGACCCTCAACTCCCTTATCCCGTACGGACGGACGAGCCGGCCGTGGCGGCGGAGCCCGCACCGGAGACGGTCGCGGGCGCTGCACCGGAGACGGTCGCGGGCCCCGCACCGGAGGCAGTCGCGGGCCCCGCGCCGGAGACGGCCGCGGGCGCTGCACCGGAGACGGCCGCGGGCGCTGCACCGGAGGCGGTCGCGGAGCCCGCGGAGTATCCCCTCGCCGCCCCGGACCCGCGGGCCGCCGAGCCCGACCCCGACACCCATGTGGCGCGGCCGCCGGCGCCCGGCGCCAAGGTGTGCGTGGCCTGCCGGGCCGGGCGCGTCGACGGCGACGGGTACTGCGAGAACTGCGGACACGCCCAGCCGCGCGAGCGCGACCACATGGAGCAGGAACTCGGCGGGGTCTCCGCGGTCAGCGACCGCGGCCTGCGCCACCACCGCAACGAGGACTCCTTCGCGCTGTCCTCGACCGCGCTGCCCGACGGCTCGCCCGCCGTCGTCGCGATCGTCTGCGACGGGGTGTCGTCCGCGACCCGCCCCGACGAGGCGTCCGCGGCCGCGGCGGTCGCCGCCAACGAGTCACTGCTCGCGGCCCTGCCCCAGGGCACCCATCCGCAGCAGGCGATGCACGACGCGATCCTGGCCGCCGCCGAAGCGGTCAACTCCCTTGCCGTGGACCCCGCGCAGGTGCCGCCGCAGGAGGGACACCGGCACCAGAACGCGCCGGCCTGCACGCTGGTGGGCGCCATCTCGGCGAGCGGCCTCCTCGTGGTCGGCTGGATCGGCGACAGCCGCGCGTACTGGGTTCCCGACGACCGTACGGCCGCCCCGGCCCGGCTCACCGAGGACGACTCGTGGGCCGCGCAGATGGTGGCGGCGCGCCTGATGAGCGAGGCCGACGCCTACGCCGACGAGCGGGCCCACGCCATCACGGGGTGGCTGGGCGCGGACGCGTACGAACTCGACCCGCACACCGCCTCGTTCAAGCCGGACCGCTCCGGTGTGGTGGTGGTCTGCACGGACGGGCTGTGGAACTACGCGGAGGGCGCCGGGGAGATGGCCCGCGTCGTCCCCGCGGACGCGGCACAACGGCCGCTGCACAGCGCCCAGGTACTGGTCGGGCACGCCCTGGACGGCGGCGGCCACGACAACGTAACAGTGGCCGTGCTGCCGTTCGCGGTGGAGCGGTAAGGGGCAGGATCCGCCTACCCACAGGCCCCGACCCCGGCGCGCCGCTCCGGCACCGCCCCGCCCCTGCTGCCCGTCCCTCACCTTTTTCACTTCAGGTCCATGGAGCCTCAAGGAGCCTTGTCGATGGCCAACTTCTCGAAGTCCAACGTGCCGCAGTTCTCCGTCGAGGTGTACCAGAACGAGTTCCTGCCGGAGGGCGGCCGTGAGGTCAACGCCATCGTCACGGTGGCCTCCACCGGCGGCGGGACGCTGGGCGGCGCTCCCTTCACGGCGGCCACCACGTCGCCCGCCCACATACCCGGGCAGCCGCCCGCCGCCGCCGTGGTGATCATGGTGGACTGTTCGGGCTCCATGGAATATCCGCCGGCCAAGATGCGCAACGCCCGCGACGCCACGGCCGCCGCCATCGACACCCTGCGCGACGGGGTGGCCTTCGCGGTGGTCAGCGGCACACACATCGCCCGCGAGGTCTACCCGGGCAACGGCCGCCTCGCCACCGCCGACAGCCAGACCCGGGCGCAGGCCAAGGAGGCGCTGCGCAAGCTGAGCTCGTCGGGCGGCACCGCGATCGGCACCTGGCTGCGCCTGGCCGACCGGCTGCTCGGCGGGGCGGACGTGCCGATCCGGCACGGCATCCTGCTGACCGACGGGCGCAACGAGCACGAGTCACCGGAGGATCTGCGCTCCGCGCTCCAGGCGTGCGCCGGACGGTTCACCTGTGACGCCCGCGGTGTGGGAACCGACTGGGAGGTCAAGGAGGTCACCTCGATCGCCTCCGCGCTGCTCGGCACCGCGGACATCGTGGCCGATCCGGCCCATCTGGCCGCGGACTTCACGCAGATGATGGAGAACGCGATGGGCAAGGAGGTCGCGGACGTGGCCCTTCGCCTGTGGACCCCGGTCGGCGTGGAGATCAAGTTCGTCAAGCAAGTGGCGCCCGCCGTCGAGGAGTTGACGGGGCGGCGTACCGAGGTGGGGCCGCGCGCCGGGGACTATCCGACCGGCTCCTGGGGCGACGAGTCGCGCGACTACCACGTGTGCGTGCAGGTGCCCCAGGCCAATGTCGGCCAGGAGATGCTCGCCGCGCGCGTCTCGCTGATCGTGCCCGACCGCGAGGGCGGTGCGCCGCAGGTGCTCTCGCAGGGCCTGGTGCGGGCGGTGTGGACCGACGACATGGCGGCCTCCACGTCGATCAACCCCCAGGTCGCCCACTACACGGGTCAGGCCGAACTGGCCCAAGTCATCCAACAGGGTCTGGATGCCCGCAAGTCGGGCGATGTGGACGGCGCGACGGCGAAGCTGGGCCGTGCGGTGCAACTGGCCGCGGTCTCGGGGAACGCCGATACGGCGAAACTGCTCGCGAAGGTGGTGGACGTCGTCGACGAAGCGACCGGTACTGTGCGACTGAAGGCGAAGGTCGCGGAAGCGGACGAGATGACCCTCGAAACGCGCTCCACCAAGACCGTTCGCGTCAAGAAGTAGCAAGAAGTAGCAATCCGTAGCACCACGTAGCACCACGTAGCGAGAAGTGAATACGCAGTAGTCAGCCACGCAGGCAGTCTGTGCGACGTGGCTGATGACCGAGAACGACCGTAATGCCGCGGCCCACCGGGCCCGACGAGGAGAGGGGGAAGCGACTCCATGCCGACCTGCCCGAACGGACATCAGTCGGGTTCCGACGACTGGTGCGAGATCTGCGGCCATCGCATGGGCGCCGTGCCGCCGCCTCCCCCGCCGCCGCCCGCGTACGGCTATCCGGGTCCCGGCGACCCGAACGCCACCGCGCAGGCCGAGCTCTGCCCGCAGTGCCGCACACCGCGCGAGGCCGGTGCGCCCTTCTGCGAGGAGTGCCGCTGGAACTTCCTCACCAACACGGCGACCTCGTACACCCCGCTCGCCCCGCAGCAGCCCATGCCGGCGCCCGGCCCCGGCGGTGGCCCCGGCCACGGTCCCGGCCCGGGCGGTGGCCCCGGTGCGGCACCCGGCCCCGGCCCCGGCCCGGGTCTGAACCTGCCGCCGGCCTTCCAGCAGGGCCCGCCGCCCGCGCCGCGCGACCCGTACGAGTACCAGCGGTCGCGGCCCTCGCAGGTGAACCGGCCGGCCGAGCCGCTGGCCGCCGAGCCCTCGGGGCGCCCCGGGCAGCAGCTCCCGCCCAACGCGTTCCAGCAGGGACCGCCCGCGCCGCCGCAGCCGTTCGGCGGGCCCCAGGGCGGGCCCCAGGGTGGGCCGCCGCAGCAGCCCTACGCCGGGCCGCAGGGCGGGGCTTCGCAGCAGCCGTTCGGCGGGCCGCAGGGCGGGCCTCCCCCGCCGCCGTCGTTCCAGCAGCAGGGGCCGCCCGCGCCGCCGCCGGTGCGGGAGTCCCAGGGGCAGCCGCCCCACGGGCAGTCCTCGCAGGGCAGGCCTTCGCACGGGCAGCCGCCTCACGGTCAGCCTTCGCACGGGCAGTCTGCGCACGGGCAGTCTGCGCAGGGCGACGACGACTGGATGCTGCCGCCGCCGTCCTCGGCCGTACCCGGATCACGGCAACAGCCCGGCCCCGACCGCGGCGACGACTGGCCGCAGCCCACCCCGGAGCGCGGCGACGACGACTGGCCCCGGGCCACGCCGCCGGCCGCGCCCGAGCGGGGCGCGGACGACTGGCCGCAGGCCACGCCGCAGTCGGCCCCGCAGGGCGCTCCCCAGCGGGCCGCCGAGCGGGCACCCGAGCGAGCGGGCGACGACTGGCCGCAGGTCACGCCTCAGGCAGCCCCTCTGGGAGCCCAGCCGGGTGCCCCTCTGGGAGCCCAGCCGGGTGCCCCTCTGGGTGCCCAGCCGGGTGCCCCTCTGGGAGCCCAGTCGGGTGCTCCCGAGCGGGGTGTTCCCGAGCTCGGTGAGGACGACTGGCCGCAGGCCGTGCCGCCGCCCGCGCCGGCCGGCTGGTCCATCACGATCGGCCCCGACCGGGAGTACTTCCTGGCGATGATGCAGCGCAGCGGACCGGAGGCGTCGGGGCTCAACCTGCCCGCGTACTCGCCCGAGCAGCAGCGCCCGCTGTCCGGCAACCAGATCACCATCGGCCGCCGCCGCCACTCCACCGGCGAGGCGCCCGACATCGATCTGTCGGTGCCGCCGGAGGACCCGGGCGTCTCGCACCAGCACGCGGTACTGGTGCAGCAGCCGGACGGGACCTGGGCGGTGGTCGACCAGAACTCGACCAACGGCACCACGGTCAACGGCGCGAGCGAGCCGATCCAGCCCTATGTGCCGGTGCCGCTCCAGGACGGCGACCGGGTGCACGTGGGCGCCTGGACGACGATCACCGTGCGCCGGGGCTGAACGGCGCACCCCGCAGGGGCCAGCTGTGCGGCCCCTGCGGATCGTCGAGCCACGCCCACTGCGCGCCGTCCTCGACCGTCACCCCGAACCGCTCGCGCCGCGGCCGCTCCTCGCGGCGCCACAGCTCGTACGCCGCGTACGGGTCGAGGCTGCCCGCCGTCAGCTGAAGCAGGAAGCGGAACAGCTCGTTCGAGACGGCGTCTCGGGGCGGACCCTCCGCGGGCGGCCCGGGCAGGGCACCCGGGCCCGCACCGCGCAGCGGTACGAAGTAGGCCGGGGTGTGCAGGAAGCGGCCCTCGGCCCGGCCCGGGCGCGTGACCCGCAGCCGGATGAGGCCGGTCGCGAGGGGGGTCAGGACCAGCGCGCCCGGCCGGCACTGCGCGAGCCAGTCGTAGGGCACCGAGCCCACCGCGCAGGTCGCCACGATCTTGTCGAACGGCGCTCGCGCGGGGGCGCCGCGCGCCCCGTCCCCGGTGATCACGGCGGGCCGGTATCCGGCGGCCGCCAGATGGGAACGCGCGGCCTCGGTGATCTCGGGCTCCAGATCGACCGTGGTGACGTTGGCCTCGCCGAGCCGGTGGCACAGGAGCGCCGCGTTGTAGCCGGTGCCCGCGCCGATCTCCAGGACCCGGTCGCCGTCCCCGAGCTCCAGGGCCTCCAGCATGCGTGCCATCAGGGAGGGCTGGCTGCTGGAGGAGACAAGGTCGCCGTCGCGCATCCGGGTGCCCAGCGGCGCGTCCGCGTAGGCCCCGGTCAGCCAGCGGTCCCGCCGCCCGGCGTCGGGGTCCTCGCCCCACAGCCGTACGTGGCCGCCGGGCGCGCCCTCGTAGTAGTACGGCACGAACAGGTGGCGCGGCACGTCCTCGAAGGCGGTCCGCAGCGCCGGGTCGGCGAGTGCGCCGCCGGCCACGATCTCCCGCACCAGGGCCCGCCGCAACGCCAGGTCCGCGCTCATAGCTCCACTGTGCGGCGCGGGGGCCCGCGAGGCGAGCGGTCCGCTCCGTAAGGGCGGGTCGGCTCCGCGGGGGCCCGGGTGAGCGAGGGCCTACGTCCCCGGTCCTCGGCCGCCGGGTCTGAGACCATGGAGGGGTGCTGCATTCACCGGGGGACGGCCCCTGGTCCCCGGGTCGTGTCCCGGGGCAGGCCCGAATGACATTGCGAGGGTGTTCAACGTGACCGAGATTCCGCGCGGCACGCTCCAGGAGCAGACGTTCTACGAGCAGGTCGGCGGCGAGGCGACCTTCCGCCGGCTCGTCCACCTCTTCTACCGGGGCGTCGCCGACGACCCGCTGCTGCGTCCGATGTACCCGGAGGAGGACCTGGGCCCGGCCGAGGAGCGGCTCGCCCTGTTCCTGATGCAGTACTGGGGCGGCCCGCGCACCTACAGCGACGGCCGGGGCCACCCGCGCCTGCGGATGCGGCACGCGCCGTTCACGGTCGACCGGGCCGCGCACGACGCCTGGTTGCGCCACATGCGGACGGCCGTCGACGACCTCGCCCTCTCCCCCGAGCACGAGCAGACGCTCTGGAACTACCTGACGTACGCGGCCGCTTCGATGGTCAACTCCGAGGGCTGACCCCGCCGCACGGCCGGGCGCCGCCAACGGCGCGGGCCGGGCGCCGCCAACGGCGATCTACCATCGGGAAATGACACTTTCCGCACGGAGTGAGCGCAGTGACCGGGGTGACCGGGGTGACCGGGGTGCAGCCGCCTTCGACCTGTGCGAGTTGCAGCTGGCAGGGGATGACGCGGCTGCGGCGCGGGTGCATCGGGTGGGACGTCGCGCTTACGCGGTCGAGGCTGAGTTGATCGGCTTCGACGGGATCCCGGCCCTGCAAGAGAGTATCGAGGAGATGCGAGATCAGCCCTTGCGCTGGCTCGGCGCCGTCGGGGACGGCGGGCGGCTCGCCGCGTTCGTTGCCTGGCAGAATCCGGCGGGGGACCACGGGGGGAACATCGTTGACATTGACCGGGTCTGCGTGGATCCCGACTGGTTCCGCTGCGGACTGGCGTCACGATTGATCCGTCACCTTCTCGTCCACCTGGCTCCCGCTGGGAACGTCCAGGTGAGCACGGGTGCTGACAACGGTCCGGCCGTAGCTCTCTACGAAAGCCTCGGGTTCTCGCGCGTCGGCACCATTGAGCCCGTCCCCGGGCTGCGTCTGGCCCAGTTTCTGCTGGACCGGTCCCGGAGCGGGCGGTCGGGCTCATAGCTCGGCGTGCGATACGCGCCCCGCGCGCGCCGGACGATGGCCACAGCCAGAGGTCAGGGCTGCAAGGATGCGAAACGGCGCGGCGCCGCGCGGGCAAGGCCCCGTAGCCTCGCCACCATGCCCCGCAACCACAAAAGGCTTCGCCGACTGGTCGCCGACGGGTACACGTACCTGTGGCGGCACTGCCACAGCCACCGGCTGGAGAACGGTCGGCCCACGGATTGCCGCCAGATCCTGACGCTGTACCCCCAGCATCCCCAGCCTCCCCAGCATCCCCGGCGTCTCCGTCCGGTCGACGGCCGCGGCCCCCTGCGCATCGTCTTCGCCGATGGCCCCGGCCGGTACGTGCCCGGTGGGGCCTACTCGGGTTCTGGGGATGTGGGGCACATGGAGGGCGCCGACCTCAACCTCCATGAACCGGGCGCCGTCCGGGCCCTGCTCGACGCGGCGTCGGCCCGCGGATGGCACCCGGGGGTGCGCGGGGTGACGGAGGTCGACGGCTGGACCCTGCTGGAGGCGGCGGCCGGGGGGAGCCGAGCAGAGGGCCCCTGACTCGCGCTTGGCCGACGGCGCGAACGGGAGCTGGGGCGGAGCCCCAGAGGCCCGTCCGCAGAGCGCAGGCCGTGCGGGGCTGGGCGCGCAGTTCCCCGCGCCCCTGAACTACTCGGGCCCGGCCCGTATGAACTCCCTCAGCCCGTACGGCAATTGACGACCAGCACCCTTCAGGCACGACCCGAGGTCTGGGGCCGAACCCCAGAGGCCCGGCCGCAGAGGGCAGGCCGTGCGGGGCTGGGGGCGCAGTTCCCCGCGCCCCTGAAGTACTCCGCGCCGGCCCGCATGAACTCCCGCACCCCGTACGGCGGTTGTGGACGAGCGCCCTTCAGGCGCGAACCGGGGTTTGGGGCGGAGCCCCAGAGGCCCGTCCGCAGAGCGCAGGCCGTGCGGGGCTGGGCGCGCAGTTCCCCGCGGCCCTGAACTACTCGCTGCCCGGCCGCATGAACTCCCGCAGCCCGTACGCCAATTGACGACCAGCGCCCTCAAGGCGCGAACCGGGGTTTGGGGCGGAGCCCCAGAGGCCCGTCCGCAGAGCGCAGGCCGTGCGGGGCTGGGCGCGCAGTTCCCCGCGGCCCTGAAC